>JBCDMB010000016.1 GCA_038744685.1 Verrucomicrobiota bacterium | reverse complement strand
TCGAGCTGAAAAAGAGATGTTCCAGGGCAAAATTCGGCTTTCGATCCAAGGCGAATCGAGATTCGTTGAGGTGAGAAAACGGATTTTGCGCCAAATCAGCTCGAATCCAGCCACGGGAGTGAATTTGTCCACATGGCCTAGGCCCCACCTCAATCAATCTCCATGAAAAAACTAATTCCTTTACTTATTTTGGGCTCGTTTTGCTGCATTGTCCTGAATGCTCAGCAGCAGGGAAACGCGCATAACATCAATGCAACAAGGCCGTCCCAAGAGCTGCGCCCCTTATCTGACCGGGAGGCTGATGAGATCATTCGGCAACAAGAGGCGAAAAAGCAACTCCGGGAGTCCCAAAAACTCATCAACCGGGTAGATTTCACCGTGGTAGAGCGCAGGGCTGTCGATATGGGCGACCGCAAAGTCATCCTTAATCGCGTAAACCCGCCGAATTTACCACCGCGCGCTCCGGCTAGAGCCGCCACTGTTCATTCAGACCCGATGACAGAGGCACAGATAAATGAGTGGATGGAAAAGATGCAGGCAAAGCCGCACCGCTTATTGTTTTTGTCTGCCACTGTGATTGATAGGAAACTCACCAAGATCCGCTGGTGGCACGAAGGACAAGAGTTGAAAGGCTGGAGTAATGTCGATTTCAATTATCTCCGCGGCATTGGGGAGTTTGAAACCGAAGATGCTTATTACACGGTGCTGATTGGCCTTGGCAATGAAACCACCAAAGACATTCAGATACGCAGGAAGTTCGCTGAAGAACGTGGACTGGATTTGGATCTTCAACTCACGGAAATCCCCGATCTTCCACCCTTCACGAAAGGGCAAGCCGAGTATTTTGTCATCAGCGATCAACCGGACATCATCGAAAATGATGCTGTGTTCGCCGCTATTGATTCCATCCATGCCTTTTACGATCAAAACAAACGTGAGCTGAAAATCCAGTATCAGCGCACCGAAGCCATTAATGCGGCAAAGAAGCGCTATGAAGCTGCTAACCCCGAACAGCCAAAGGATACAGTGATCCATTTCTGGCCGAAGCGCGGCAGTGCCTATCAAAACAACGAACGCTAACTCCATTTACCAATTTGTCATGAAACGTTTATTGACCCTGTCCATATTGCCATTCCTGCCTCTAAGTTTTGCTCAGGCACAGACGGCATCTGACCTGAATGAAGGCTCCCGCATTACTTATGATTCGGTTAATGATGATTACGCGCTTCTGTGGTGGGCACGCTCCCCCAAGACATACTTCATTCAGCAATCAGAAGATTTGGAGGTATGGAATTACGTTCCGGTTATAGAACCCGGCAAGGACGGCGTTATTGAATGGGGATTTACCACTGCGGCTGATCGGGTATTTTTTCGATTCGCGCATACAGGCATCAGGACTGTTGATCCATGGAACGACGATTTTGATTCAGATGGTATAAGTAATTACTTAGAAGTGTTACTAGGGATGAATCCCTTCGTCGATGAAGGCGCTATAAACACCGGCGCTGATGATGACAACGATACTGTCATTAATGGACAGGACGCTGCTCCGTCAGACGATACTGTCGGACAGTTGAACGTAAACATAACCTTTCCCGCAAACAACTCTACCCTCAACTGATTTTCATGAAAGCACTTACCCTTAGTGTCGCAATCTCGGTCATCAGCGCATTAACCGCGTTTGGACAGGGAGCTTGGCAAACGCAGTTCATCCAGAAACCCAGTTATCAGGGAGTGCCCATTCCTTCCGAGTATAACGGGATGAGCCTGAACGAGCTACTGGATGTCGGCCATCACAATTATTCACTCCCTGCGCTCAACCCACTAAGCTACAGATGGGCTGATGGCAACGGTGACGGGTTGGGAGACATCCCATCCAATGTCAGCAGTGAGCTGCGAGGCCATGAAATGTTGGATCAACTGGTCGAAGACCTGGCTGGCGACCCGATCGCCTTGGCTGCATTCGTGCAAAATGAAATCGATCTGACCAATACTTTTGTCTATGGCGCGCTTCCCGGCGAAGAACCGGAAACCAGAGCCAATCAACAGCTCGTGCGTGGCGCTTTAGGAACTTATATGGAAAAGCAGGGCTCGCCCTGGGAACAATGCGCTCTGCTGGTTCATCTCCTGCGCAGAGCTGGCTATCCTACCGCCTACGTCAAATCAACATCGGCCACCAGCAATCAGGGACTCTGGCTACTAACCCGGCATGTAAATAACATGCTGGGGCTGCATTTGATTGAAGGTGCCGATATCGACAGTTCGTTGCTTCACTTTCAGTTTCCGTGGGTGATTGTCTATACAGACAAGTCAGGTTCAAACGGCGAATGGGTGCATCTTTTCCCTTGGATTAAGGACACTGTTGTTGAAGAAGGTCTAGACCCCTATGGTTACTTTCCCGCTGGGTATGATTCCGGAAAAAAATGGGCGGAGAAATACCTCACCAATGATTCCGCCATCAACAACCTGATTGGTAACGATGGGCGCGATACCGCCGCCCTGCTGTTTGAACGCTACCTTCAACAACAGGTTGCCGATGATAACCTCTCCGTCGATGATTTCGGCCTAAATATCTACAATCGCACAAACCACTACTGGGATTGGAGCGATTTCCCTCAGCCCCTGATTATTGGCGATTTGACCGATGCGAATTTCACCGAACCACTCATTGTTAAAACCAATGACCTCAAAGACGCTGCCGATGACGCTCGGTTTGCAAAGATCAAGTTTGAGATTCAAACAGCGGGTGGCGGCTCTACCCTGATTGAAACGCAGGAACTCAAACTTGCCGACCTGCATAATCGCCGGTTCTACGCCTTCTATAAGCCGGGAACCAACAAGATCGCCCTGGAACTCAGCCCCTTTGATGAAAGCGTGTCCTTATCGACGGGCAATTTTTCATCATCCACCATTTGGGCAAGGCAATATAAGGAAGTGAATGACCCCGGATCTGCACTGGAAATAAAGATTTCGGTCAGCGGTATGCAAACCGATGTCCTGCCGGACGAATTTACCAGAAACTTTAAGGACAACTCACTTGCGGCGATTTGCTACAATGCTGGCCGTGTAACGCAGGAAATGCTCGATGTTCACGCCCGTAAGTTTTGGGAAATGGAAAGAGCATCTACAACGCCACCAGTTCAGGATTATGTCGGCGTCAATATGTTCATGACCGGACTGACATTCTGGATGGACGAGGAAATTGAAAACCGCCAACTCATGAACCTGCATAAAGTTCACACGACTTTGCGATACGGCGTTTGTGTAGCTTCAATCGAGCCGACCCCTGGCAGCGGCAATACAAACTGGACCACACCAAGCGTCGATATCCCTATTAATTTCCGCTATCTACGCAATCAATCGCACCATCCATTTTCATCTGAAACTGTCGCTGAAGTTCAAGAAGACATTCTATTTCTGGATGGCATCAATGGTTCATCGCATGAACATCAGGCTCTCAATACGTTTTTCGGGCAGGAAAATGCTATTTCGACTGTTCAATTATTGCGATTGGCCAATGAACGTCACGCACCAACAGAAGGCAATAATGGTCAGGGCTTTTACTCTTTTACCCGGTCAGAATTTGCCGCAGCAGACGCCGCAGCCGATGCTGATCCTCTCTCTACTTTCGGGGTTTTAAGAACCGAAGCCGGGGACGCTTGGGATACAGTTTATGAGGCTTTTGGTCTGGACGATGCAGGTTACACACCCGCAGGTTGGGAATCTGCATACATTACACCGTTTGACATCGCTATGTCCGGTGATGCAAACGCTTATAACGGCATGGGCGTGCTCTATATGGCCCCGGAAAAAGTAGGTGCATTGATCGATGGCCAAGCCGCTGGCGGCGCGGGTTCATCATTACCCTCATCAATCTTTCAATCTTCTAATTTTGATAATCTTTCCCTGACGCAAAATTTCACGGGTAACTACACTCTTGGTAATTTTGGCACTGGTGGCACTGACTTCTTTTCCAGCGGTGTTACCACAAATAATGATGCCATTTCATTCTTCAGCGGCATTGATAGTGGAAGCTTTGGTGTAGACAGCTTTTCAGAAACATCATGGAGCACCGGCTACTCGCAACTTGGCTTCGGATCAGCTGGCGGCAATATCGGCACTGCTGGTGAAACTTTGTTTTCGACAGGATGGCTAGGTGAAACGTCATGGAACAGTTTTGGCGGTCAGGGCAACAGCTTCGTGATCGATCCAGTAAACGTGGTCAATGGGGAGTTTTACATTGATACCATCGATTTGACCATCCCCGGTCCGCTCTCCCTGGAAATTCGGCGTAACTACGGGTCGATGAACGAATCTCACAATCTGCTTGGCTATGGCTGGAAGTTCACCTTGATGCCTTACATCAATATCACGCAATCGGGGGATTTGATCTATGCCGCAGAGCCTGACGGTTCCGTTGTAGCTTACCGCAAAGTCGTCAGTTCTTCTCCTGAAAGATGGGAGCCGGAACCGACGGACAATGAACAGCTCAATAATTTTAATGGCGGTGATATTGGCGGACAGACCAATCCTTTTAGCGCCTACATCGAAAAGACCACAGATGGCTCGGATGAAATTTATAAACTCTACAAGGCCAACGGTCATGTGGCTAAATACAAGGTGCGTTCCTTCCCCGTTACCGATGGAACTGATACCATCACGCGTGAGCGTCCCTATCTGGAAGAATGGCGCGATCCCTTTGGTAATGCTCTCGATTTTTTCTACTATGAAGACAATACGCTGCCGGAATGCGGGCAGTTACGCCGGATCGAAAGCAGCAACGGCAATTTCCTAGGCTTTGTTTATAATGTGCGCAGCCAGGTCACGGAAATTTTCACCAATGACGGTCGCAGGGTTAATTACGCCTACGACGGATTTGGCGACATGATTTCAGTCACTTTGCCGGATAACTCCACGATCAAATATGACTATCAAATCCTGCTGGATGCGGACGAAAATAACGAACCCTATTCAACGCACCTTCTGACCAAAATCACTAAGCCTGACGGACGGCTGGTGGTCAATGAATATGACAGCCAATACGACCCGAAGGATGCGACCTTTTCCGATCCGATGTATCGCAGGGTATCCAAGCAGTATATGACCGTAGGGCTTGATCTGACTCCAGTTGAGGTTGCTGAGTTTGAATATAATCCCAATGGCGATCCCTGGGTCACAGCAGGCTTTGATGTAACTTACGTTCATAGTGACGTGCGCCCGGCTTTAGGCCGTGTCACAACCGCCTATGTCCACAAAGACGGCATCTATTATTTTATCGCTGATCCGCTTGCAACAAGTTTTGCCCCCGGCAATACCGACATCGACTACGTAGTGACATATAACTGGTTTGACGGCACAGAGCCTAACAGCTTTGTGCGCAGCATCAAAACGCTCAAAGACAAGCGCGGCATGAAAACCCACTATGAATATGATGCTGTGGGATCAGTGCGTAAGGTTTCCATTGAGGGTGATGTAACGGGTGACGGCGTTTCCGAGACAGTTCCTGTCTATTACTTTTTCGATGCTGATAAACACTATTTAAGGAAAGTCATCCGACCGGCACCTGCACCCGGCCTGGCCCAAAAAGTCACATATCACACATACCCGACCATTAGCGGTGGTGCTGACTATGAGGAAGACAGCTCCAACCCCGGAACCTATCTTTATGCGTATCTCCCCACCAAAAGCGCAGAATATGCAATCGTGAATCCGGCAATCAATGCTCTCGAGCCGTCCGCTACTGATAGGATTCAAGAAAGAACATTCCGCTATGGACGTGTCATTGGAACTGGAGAAGAAGCCCACGGCCTTCTTTTGCGTTCAACCTCACAATCAGATCTCGATGTTGATGATAAAACCGAAACGTCTTGGACCTACAGCGCTAAGGGTTTTGCAGAGACCAGAACCCAAAAGACCTTCACATCAGCGCCCGATATTGTGACAACCTACGAATACAACCCCAAAGGTGAGTTGATCCGTGAAAGTGATCCCGCTGGCAGAACAGGTCGCTTTGATTATGACATGATGGGACGCCTCAAATCTTCAACGCAATATGCTTCAGACAGCTCAAACGATGCGCTCTCATGGAACATTACCTATTACAACCAACATGGCGAAGTTACTTGGGAAGATGGACCCCGTTTTAATCCGGAGGATTATGTTTTCCGTGATTATGATGGCGGCGGTCGAGTCATTGCTGAAGTCCGTTGGCGCTCACAGGCAAAGTCTGATGGCAGCGGTATCGAAGCCGTGCCCGGTCAGGACACTTTCTTAGGCCAAGCTATCACTTACTTTGAATATGATGGCTTTGGCAGTCTCGTCTCAACGCTCGATCCGCGCGGTAACGAAACCGCGATGGGGTATGATGAGCTTGGCCGCAATAACAGCATTACCCATGCTGTTGGAACCACTGATGTGGCAACTGAAAGTTTCACTCATGAACCGGGCGGTCAGGTCTACCAACACACAAATACCCTGAGTGGAGTAACCACAACGCTTTACACAATCACCGGCCAGCCTAGGCAGAAGACCTTGCCAGATAATCGGGTAACGCAGTGGCACTACTATCTGGATGGGCGGGTTAAGACTCGCACATTATCCAATGATGCCGTCTGGACGCATACTTATGACGATACTTCCCTAACCGAGACCCGTATATTAGCCAAAGGCAGTGACACGCTCGCCAAGCTCGTTGTGGGCTACGACACACGCAGAAATACAGTGTCCTTGGAAGAGTTTGCCACGGATAGCGTATCTTACGTCACTGAAACCGAGTTTGATGGTGTCGATCGTGTTGTTCGTCAGCTTGGTCCACCCGCTGCCACGCACCCTGATTCCGGGCAACCTGCCTCGAGCCTCCAAGAAACCACCATCAATTATGTTTACGGCACGACGGTTCCTTTTCAGGTCCAGACAACCATTGGGGATGTATTGAAAGTGGAAAATTTTGATGCGCTCAATCGGCCAACTGCTATCGGTTATCTGGATGCCAATACCTTTGTCACCGAAGATGAAACGGGCTTTGCCTATGACGATAACCATAGCGCTGTCACTGAATTTCGCGTGCTACGTGTTGGAGCACAAAGCGCCAATACTTTAATAACTAAGAATTACACTGACACGTTCGGAAACACCGTCTTAACCGTCTTCGCCGACAATACAAAAAGTCGCCAAGTCTATGATGCGGCCGGTAATCTGACCAACAGCTTTGATGAGCTTCAGTTGGAAACACAGTTCTCTCATGATTCGCGCAATCGCTTGCTCACCACGACTAAGCCCGATAGTTCACAAGTTACATTGAATTACGATGACGCCAATAATATCGTAAAGCGCATCATGCCGGGCAATCTAACCTGGGAAGCACAATTTGACAGCGCCCTGCGCATGTCCTGGGAACAGTTACGCGGCACTGGCGCAAACATTTCCCGCCGAGTGGACTTCAATTATTACACGACGGGTGATAATATCGGGCTGCTGAATACCCGTATTGAAAATAGCGGCAGTGCTGACCAGATCACACATACTTTTGATTATGATGGCGCATTGCGGATTAAAGAAACAACTTCAACCGCGGCAAACTATCCCGATATCACCCTTGCACGATCATTCGATTTGCGCGGCCTCACCACTTTCATGACACGCTCATCCCCGTCGGACGCGGATCTGATTCCTTCGGTGCGGATAGCCCGCCTTTATGACGGATATAAACAGATCATTGATGAAAAAGTAGAGATTGGGGCAGGTTCAGGCAATGCGTTCAATTCTCAGCTTCTACACAGTCATTTGGTGCAGGTTTGGGATGCGTCAGGTAGGCGTGAAACGCTGCAAATGGGTGAAGGCATACCGGCTAAAGGCAGTTGGACGCCGACAATGGATTTTGATTTCATTGCCAGCGGTATGATAGATCAAATCATCCCGGCAACGGCCAGTAATAGCTGGGCACTGGATTTTGAATACTCAACGAACGGCCAACTCAACCGCAGCTACACCAATGTCTGGTATGGAGGCGGAGCCAGTGTCTATGAGGTGAAACGCACGCACACGATATCCAACGGTTTCAATGATAGCTTGCGCGATGCTCGCGGTCGTGTCCTTAAACGCGATTTGTTCACTGAGCTTGATCCGGCAAATGATATCTACGCCTTTTTGTTCAGAAACACGCTTGTTCGGGATAGTGATGGAAAGATTTCAAGCTGCACTTCTCTGCATACGAATGGCACGGGCAGTAATTGGGCTACGCTCAATGAAACCCGCACCTATACATACGATCCACAGAACCGCCGTTTGGCAACTGAGACCTTCCAGCCTACGCCGGAAAGCCCGTTGGCAATGGAAACGCTGAAATACACATTCGATGATGATGATCTTGGCGTGCGGATAAAGGCGGAGAACCAGACTGATAGCGCTACGCTTTGGGAGGCAGACCCCTCTAATAATGGCCTGGATGCGTTCAAGCGTATTGCGGAGGAAGACCGGGTTAGCGATTTTTATTCCTTTATCGCTCAAGGTGATGCAGTTGGTCCCGGCAAGTTTTCTCTTTGGATCGGCCAAGGCGTAAGCCCGACAACATGGGATTTCGTCAATACCGTTTTCCCAGACCCGGATTATGGCAGTGGTCAATGGCAAGTGCCCTTATCCTTGCCGGATGGCCAATATACCTTAAGGGCCGAAGCAGAGCACTCACACCCTTCGAGCAGCTTCACCAGCACCAGCACCAGCACCTTTACGATTGCGGCAGGTGGTGAACAAAGAACAGTGTCCAACACCTACGATTATTCAGGAAAGCTGATCGCACGCTCCTGGGCCAGTGGTCAGGTCACACAAAACATGACCTGGGATGCCGGTGGTAAGCTGGTGAAAGTCGTGCAGGCAGATACGCGCACCACTCCGTTGCTTCCCGATTACACCTGGACTGCGATTTACGATGGTGGCGGTAGACGCATCAAAACAACCTTCGTGCCAAGCAATGCGCCGCAAGCCGGCGCGGAAGCAGCCAGAGCTATTCATTGCTGGTATGACCCGTCCATTGAGTTTCTGGAAGTAGCCGTTGAAACACAGGGCAAACGCTGGTGGAAGTTTCATGGTCCAGACTTGGATGCTGACTACGGAAGCTTTCAGGGCGTTGGAGGGCTTGAAGCAGTCGTAGACGAAGAGTCAGGAGCCTTCTATCCCATCATTGATGATAATTTCGGTAACGTTGTTGGGCATGTTAATACCGGCACGCTCGATAACACCGGCGATGATGTCTTTCTCTGGACGGAAATCCAGATGTCAGGCTACGGACCACTGCCCGGTTACCAGATGAAGGCTTTAGAAGAAAGCGGCGATTTGGTTCTCTCGCTTGCCTGGCAAGGTCGTAGAATTGATCCGACTGGCCTGTTTTGCATGGGAACACGCTATTATGATCCCATATCAGGATCGTTCATCTCAACCGACCCGCTTGGCCATGAAGCCACGCTTGATCTCTACAGCTATGCGGGAGGCGACCCAATCAATTTCTTTGATCCCACTGGACGCTTTCCAAAGGGTGAAGACGGTGTAGTGCATGGCGTTGATTTTACTGGCGAGAAAGATTGGTCGATTGGCCTGATTAGACAAGGTCAGCTTATTGTGAAAGACCCGGATACGAATTTCTTCCAAAAAGTCGGTGGAGGCATACTGACGGCAGCCGGTGGATTCTTGAGTATTCCAGACACGATGGAAGGCGCACAAATCGCTACCTCACAAGTTAAACATGAAATGAACCAGAAACTTGAAACGGGCCAGATTGGAACTTTCGAATACTCGCTTTATCGCTCGGCTAATTTCTTTGGCAACTTTGGCCTCGGCACCACCGATTTCACAACCGGCGTATTTGTTGATCCGGTTAATACCGCGTTGGATACTGGCAAAGGAATAGCCTATGATTTCCCGGTTAAAATTTACAGCGATGGTAAGGCGTTCATCAACGACCCAAGCTATATTTCGTTTGTTGATAACTTTGAGAATGCTGTTAATATCGGACTTATTGTAGGACCAGCAAAACGTAACTTCTTTGAAGAGGTCGGGCATTCACAGTTCAGGGATGCGTGGTGGAATAGCCCGACTCCTGGCGCCAAAGGCCTTCTCTCGGCTGAGACACGCGGACATCGTGCCTTGTCTGAGGCAGGTGCTTGGATAATGTCCGCTGGTAAAAATGGTGAACCATTTCCTTTTGCCTTTGAGAGCAGTGTTTTTCTTGGTGCTGGAAGGAGCAAAGAAAGAGGTGGCCTGTTATCTGGCCCAACAGATTCCGTTTTCCAGTCCGCGCCATTTCTTCTAAATGCTGCAAATAGTGCAACTGTGACTCCGATGGGAAGTAATCCAAGTAGCCGTCCTTGATATGAGTCTGCTTGAAGTTCTATTTTTTCTGATAAATGCCATTATTGCCGTGCAGGTCTCTGTTTGGGCATACAATGAGCATGGCGTTATCGCAGCGATATTTGGGGCTATAGTTGGTTTCCTGCTGCTGCCACTCATTCTCTTTCTTTCAATGCTCTCCTTGGCCGGTTATGCAAAAACAACCCGTCGTTTTTTTGGATGGCACAAAGACTCCAAATACCCACGTTGCAGTTGCGGAAGTGAGTTGGTATTGGACAAGAGCTACCCGACGAAGGACCATCCACATATGATGCTGAAATGTGAATCCTGCGGATTAAGATTTAGAGATAACGTGAACAAGATCTATCTGGAAGGAGATGATGGTTCCGTTGAGCTTTATGCCACGCGTAGCATGCTGACCGGAAAATGGAAAAATGTAATAGAAACAACTTTAGACTGTTCGGATCGCAGTGAAATCACAAACTGACTATTAAAGTGAAAGCGGGAACCTTTTTAAATCCATCTTCTGTAGTTTTCTTGAGCGCGTTCATTATATTCACTCAGCCATTGTCTGCGGAGCTTTCCTTGCAGACCTACCAAAGCGGCCTCTCGGCCTTAACGATGAATCAGTCCATCACCAAAGCTGGACAAGGCGAATTGATCCTTGATGGCGACTTAATTGGCGAAGACATCGAGGTTGTTCATGGTATTTTAATCATTGATGAACCGTCCTATGATTCTTTCCAAAACCCAAGCAATTGGGTCATACTGCGCGATGAACCTTCGATTATCGTTACGGACCTTTTACCTGTCATACCGCAATCGGATTTACCATCATTTGAAGCATCCGGCACCGCGATAGTCCCGGAACAATCCAGTGCTGGTCTGATCGTTGGTCTCTTGGCAGCGGCTTACATTTTTCTCATTCGAAGAACTAAAAACCTAAGACGATGAAGCGGTTATTTTTTTCAGCCATCATCACGCTTCTGGCGATAACCAGCTTACAAGCCCAGGAAGCGCTCTATGTCGGCAAGCCCGAAGTTGTTTCTGGTGCCCCTGGTAAAACAGTCGTTGAGTTCAAGATGGAAAACACGCTCAATACGCTAATTAAAGGCGCACGAGCTTGGATATTCTTAATGGGTGAAGACGACAAGGTCGTTGGTAATCACGCACAATGGGTTGTGTCCCAGGATAAGAAGAACGATCTGCCAAGCGGTGAAACACAGACCTATAAGATGACCATGCCGTCACAAGGAAAAGTCACCGCGGCTAAGGTGGTCTTTTCCCGCATTATCCTTGGCGACGGATCAACGGTCGATCCCAGGAAGATCGTGAAATCCTTCCCGGAAAAAACCGATAACAACTAACTCGAAACAGTGCTTTCCTATGAGCCAGGTCACCACCACCGTCTGCAGTAAACTCCATGAGGTGTGCATAGATCAGATCGAGATCACTGGTCAGGTCGTAGGTTTTGGTGATGTAGTCATCGCCGCGATCCCGGTAGCCGATTAAAGCGAACTTCACGTGAGGCTGATCTTCTGCTGAAACTATTTCCTGAGCTATCGACCAGATCTTCTGCTTTGCTCCTTCAATCAACCCACTCATCGAACCAGTCGTATCGAGGATGAATGCGACTTCGACTTGTTGCCTATCTTCCGAAGACTCCAAATCACCCTCTGATGGTTCAGCTAAGCTTTTCGAGGTCTCTGAGAGAGTAGATGGAGGATCGATCATTGCGGATAGCGTCAGGACTGACGAAACGAGAAGAGGAAGAGGAGCAAGACTTTTCATTTTTTTGTGTTTTGGATGATTTGCGCGAGGCAGAGAATCCACTTCGCCGTGATATCTTTATCCGAATTTGCCATGAAAAGTGTCAGGGCTCTGTCAGATGGTTGTCAGAAATTTGTCACATGTGTTCTGATCCAAATCCAAATCGCTTTCGCAGTCGAAAACGACGGAATACTCAACTCCCAATTTTTAACTTCAAAAGGGAGAGTCCCAATTGAGTGGTCGCTTTTCTAAGGGTAAGGGATTGCCTCCAAACCCTTCCTGTGGCCGCGGGCGCAGTAAATCCGTGTAATATGCTTATGTTTTCGAAGATCACCATTGACATCGTAGATCAAACTTTCATTAATTATTGAAAATACTAAATTCTAATGCCGGCGAAACCTACACCACTACAACAGGCGAGAGATACCTTCATCGCCCAGTGGGGTGCGTTGGGTAGTTCCTGGGGGATCAATAGGACCATGGCGCAAGTCCATGCTTTCCTCCTCGCTCACAATGGCCCTGTCGACACAAACGCGGCCATGGAGCAGCTGCAGATTAGTCGTGGGAATGCGAACATGAATCTCCGGGAACTTGTGGAGTGGGGTTTGGTTCGAAGTTTCTTCGTTCCGGGCGACCGTAAGGAGTATTTCGAGGCGGAGAAGGACGTATGGAAGATCTTTTGCGCCATTAGTCGGGAGAGAAAGAGGAGGGAGATTGAACCTGCCGGTAAGGTGTTGCGGGAGTGCGAGCAGATTTCAAAGCCAGATCGTTCAAAGGAAGCCGAGTCTTTCCGGTCAGTCATTCGTTCACTCGCTGATTTCGTGGAGCTCTCAGACTCGGTGATGGAAAACGTGGCGAAGAGGGAGAGAAGCAAGGTGGTTCCCCTCATCATCAAAGCCCTTGGCCTGGGCCGCCGCAAATCGAAGTAAGGTTTTTTTCTTAAATCAAACATTCAAAAATTCTTGAAACTTTAATAACATGAACACGCAAAATATTCTTCTCATTTGCCTCTATATCGGTGGTGCCGGCCAGATTTTTGTCGCTCTGATTTACGAGTGGGTTCGCAGAATTCTCGACTGGGATGCTGACGTTGACCGAATGTCTCACATTTGGAACCGCCAGATCGTCCACACCTACAGTCGGTATATCCAGGGAATCAATTTTGTCTTTGGTGTCATCACTCTAGGTCTGGCTCCTTACCTATTGGATGGTCATCCGGTCAGCCGGGCCCTTTCTGGAGTGATCGCTCTCTATTGGGGAGGGAGGCTCATAGTTGCTCTGGGCTACTACGACACAATGACGATTACTCGCACTCGCCGGCTGTATCGGACGGGAGCGTGGTTCTTCAACGGGTTGTTCGCTTATCTCGCCGTGGTCTACGGCTGGGTTGCCCTCTTGCCCTGATACGAGGAAGGAGGGAGTGGGGCGGTGAAGTTCAGACTCAGTGGATTTAGGGCGGATTGGCGGAACCTCTTGATGATTCATTTCGCGGTTCTGCCCGAAAGACTGCAGTCGCAGGTCCCACTCCCTCTGGACACCTATAACGGAGAGGCATTTGTAAGCTTAGTGTTTTTCCGCCAGGAGAACCTCTCGCTTTGGAGGGCAGGGGACTGGACAAGGATTCTGCTGCGGCCGCTCAGTGATCATCATTTTGTGAATCTGCGGACCTACGTTAAAGTGGGTCAAGAGGTTGGGATTTACTTTCTGAGGGAGTGGATCGACAATTGGCCAGGAAGGATCGTTGGACCTCTTACCTACGGCCTTCCTTACCGTCTTGGTCGTCATTTCCAAAACAACGAAGAGGAAGGGACTTTTGAGGCACTGCTACGGGCTGGTCCAAATCGATTGCAGGTGAGGGCGCGTTACAAGAAGGAAGCGAAACCGGCTGCGCCGGAAGGCACGCTGTTCCATTTCTTGCATGAGCGCTACCACGCCTACACCAAGCGTCTACAGCAAACTCTGCGATTCACAGTCGAGCATCCTCCATGGGAGATGAAAAAGTGCGAAGTTAATCTTCAGGCTCACGGACCCGATCTGGATATTTTGAGAAGTGGTTGCCTGGTCGAATCCGCATACACCTGCGGCTTTCGAGGGGTTCACATGAGCTTCCCGAAAAGGGTGTGATCTAGGGCTTAAAAAAGTGCTTTTTTCTTTACTACTCAATAGTCGTTTTGTCGATCTCTTGGAGTTTCGACTCCCGAGTCAGTATATTGGGTAGTAGTCCCCAGACTCGTCTTGCTTTCACCCGTTCTCTTCTCTTGGGGCTTGCCGTAGTTCCATTAGCAGGTCTGGACGTTGCTGTTTTAAGACGCTCGAAACGTGACGGGAGAAGCCCGCACCAGCTTCGTTGTAGAAGTTGAAAGCGGAATCGACACCCAATTCGCGTAGTTCCCGCACCTCGTCGTCGAATTTTGCGGTGGTCGTCACGACCCCTTCGTAGCCAGTCTCTTTAAGCACGTCTGCTGCGTGAAGGTTGGCGGCGTGTTTCGGCATCGCGAGAACGACAAGCTCGATATCCTGATCGATTTTCACTTTCTCCCAGAAATCAGAGTCAGTTGCATCGGCGAGAACCACGTTTCGGTTGAGATTTTGATGGGTGGCCACTTGGACGGGATCCATGTCGAACCCGATGACTCGTCCTGGAAATTGATTGTTGAGGTAAGTGTAGACCGATAAGCCCATTCGCCCCATTCCAAAGATCGCGATCCGTTCGTGCTCGGTATTGACGGGGAGATCGTCCGGATGATGGCCTGCCGTTTCGAAACGAAGGAGCCTCTCATGGAGCAGACGGTAGGCGCTCTCGGCTCGTCGGTTAAACGGCGCTGCTGCGAGAAAACTCAAAGAGACAGCGATCGCCAAATTGACGAGCCACTCTTCGCTGATCCATCCCTTTGCGGATCCAACTGCGATGACAATGAGTCCGAACTCGCTGTAGGTCGAAAGGTGGAGCGACCCCATCCAAGAGGTTCGGGAACGCAGATTGAATCGAGTGAGAATGAAGAAGAATAGGGCAGACTTGAAGGGAATGAGCAGAAGAAGAATTACGGAAGCCACTAGCCCATCCCAACTTGGCAGCCCCTTAAGGCCGATGGAGAGGAAAAAGCCGACAAGGAACAGGTCAGTGATACTGACGAGGGATTTGCTGATTTCCTTCGCCTTTGGGTGCTGCCCGATGAGGATTCCGATAAAGAGCGCTCCAAGGTCTCCCTTCAATCCGACCCACTCGAATGCATACGCCCCCAAGACAAGAGCAAGGAAGAGGCCACAAAGAGTGGTCATCTCGCCGTGACCAGAGCGCGACACTAGTAAGCCGATCAAGGGGCGGGCAGCAATGAGGCCAATCACTAAAGGGATCGCCCAAAGGGAAGGAATCTTCCCGAGGGAAAGAGTAAGAAAGACCACAGCAATCAGATCCTGCATGATAAGGATTCCGACAGTAGCGCGACCGTGAAGGGACCCCATCTCCCCGTTTTCCTCGAGGATCTTGATGGCGAAGACCGTGCTCGAAAAACTCAGTGCAAACGAAAGGAGAAATGAAGTGGCGAAATCGAACCCTGCCAGGGTCTGAAGCCCAAGGTGACTCGCCCCGAAAAACAGTAGTCCAAAAACCACGACGACGATTGACGAGTGAATACTCGTTCCTCCCCAAATTTCGGGTCGGAGCAGACTCCGGATACGAAGCTTCAGCCCGATTGCAAAGAGCATGAGCTTTACTCCCAGATCGGCGATTTCATCGAGAGTCACTCCACCCGTTTGACCGAGGGCATGGAGCACAAATCCGGCGCCAAGGAATCCAACCAACGGTGGAAGGCCGACCTGCCGAACGAGTAGTCCACAGGCAAAAGCGATAGCGAGAAAGAGAGCATCCATAGATAAAACCGAGAAATGAGTTGCGGAGTAAACGCCCAGAGAAGCAACCTCCATGCCCGAGTTGGTATCGTAGTCACGATCCCTCGAGTAATCCTCACCGGTCTGCAGATCGGAACCGCTCCAATCGAACTACAAACCGGGATCGAATCGGAAATTTTCCTAATGTAAGACCTGCTGCGGCACCCTAACGGGTGTCTTTGTCCACCGGCATCTTGGTGCTCAGAATTACCTCTTCCTTGATGGACGCAGCACGGTTGATCCGATCAGCCGCGGCAGCACATAAAGGAGTAACTGAATCACCGAACCGACCACAGGCGGTAGTTATGAAAAGGAACAGCAGGACAGTCCCTGGTTCGGAAAGTAAACCAACTACGCGCTGTCTCCTACAGACTGTCCAGCGGATACCGCTTTCTCGCCCCGGTTTTTGCATGACGTGCAAGTAGACTCGGGGAGTCTCCGCACTCTTACGACCGAGTAGATCCTGCACCGTTCGAACACCCGCAACGCCTTCGAGGAGGTGTGGCACAAAAGAGTTTCGTAGGATGTGGCTCGTGTTCCACTTCGAAACTTCTGAGCGGCTGGCATCGCGGCAGGTGTGCGTTTGGTCGCGTTAGTCAAAACCAGGATACCATCTCAGTAAACCCGGTCATGTTTCGGTTGAGATTTCGAGGCTCGGCCGAGGCCTTAGTTTTCTGGACCCTTCAAGCTGAGTTTCTTAGCGTCAGTCACCGAGGTTTGATGAATGCCCTGATAAAGGGTCCTATGTTTTGGGCGATTGTCCACTTTTTGATCGGTGCTACTGTAAGCTGTTTAGTCGTTTTTGACCTATTTGGGCTTGGAACGTCTTGGGAGAAATCGGATGAATCCGTTTTGGGGTTCAAGGTGAGTGAAAACGGCCTGATATGCATTTGCTTCGGAGCAGTCGCCTGAGGAGCATTCTAAGCCAGGGTGTGGTGCTTTCGTCCGCCCGAATGACCCGATTTTCGAATCAGCAGGCATTGGCAACCTGATACCTATTTCGGAAAATCAACTGGACTAGGAACGCCACTGACGGTTTTCCTGTCACCCACGCTATCTACGAAAGAAAAAAGGATATGAAATCCACACATAAACTCATTGCTCTACTCATTGTCTGGGCTGCAATTGCTGCCATAATGATCTTAGGAGATGCACTGGCATTGTCGGTGACGGGAATAGGTATGGTTGTGCCTATAATACTGGTGATTTCAGGAATAGGTTGCACGAAGTATATATGCTCTGACGGAAAGAGTGACGAGTGAGTCTAACTAGTTTGAGCAGACAATTCGACGCGCATTCGGAAAATCCTAAGAATCAACCGGACCCCTGAGCCTTGCAGGCTGGTTAACTCGTCGCCACCTTATGAAGAAACAAGAATCATGAAAACTGTGAGCACACCAATTCTATTCATGACCATTTTGCTGTCCGGCTCGTTCCTACATGGAAATTTGCCTTCGATCACAGAGAAAAGTGGCTACACGATAATATCGTTCATTGAGATTGAGGTAGATCCCGCCAACAACAGGGAAAAGCAGCATGTTTTTAAGAAAGAAGACGTAATTGCGATTGAGAGCGAAGCGTGGACGAAACCTGAAGCCTACTACATCGAATTCAAATTAAACACGATGGTGACGGGCTCAACAGGGACAGTATCTCCTTTGCGGCTTGGGGTAACAGTTCCCTCGAAAGAGGATCGGGACTCGATAATCAATGGGTTCTTGGAGTTATTTGCAGAAAAAGACGGATCCTAACTCGGGGGAGGAGGTCAACTCGACAACCGTCTCGAAGAACTCCGAAAACCAAGCTGACTAGGTAGCTTCAACGGCGGGTTGCCTGCCCTTGGCTTTCGGTAAGAAATGAAACTAGCACATTGGATAGCGTTCCTATCTCTCCTCGTTGTCGGCTGTTCAGACTCTGGGCCACAGGTTCACTTCATCATAGAAGATGGTTTTCACGGTGAGATAGTAATCAAGCCCGATGAAACAGCCATTAGTATACCGAAGGTCGATGATCACTATGAGATTGTAATACCTACTTCCGGGAAAGTGTCCTTTCAGAATCTCGATCCACTTAGCCAGTGGCACTCCGTCATCCCAAAGAGGAAAAACGGTGAAAGAATCCCATGGCCAGGACATGTTGACCACCATACCGTCTCTCGGCATTCTGGAACTTCAAGCAGCGAAGATGTCAGACGATATTTTGTAGGCACTTTGAAAGAATACTACGAATATCTTGGTTGGACGAAACGAGCGAAAGAACTGTAGCCTTCGAGATGACAGGATTTGACACTAGATGGCCTTTGCTTGAAGAGCACTTACAACAGTTGGATGGTCCACATGCTGTCGGCAATGCCTTAAGCAAAAAAGGATTGGATTCAGCCGAACGGCTCTTGGCATCAGTCGGTGAGGATCAGTAACGTTTTACGATAGTAGGTTTCAGGTGATTACAGACATTGCGACACATGATAAACGTTTCCCATTGGCACCCGGTGCCGGAAGCGATGCCATTCACCGTGATCCCGTCTACTCCTATGCAGTCACCGAGCTAAAGGATGATTCCGGTCACTCCGGCATCGGCCTAGCCTTTACCCTCGGTGAAGGTAACCACCTCGTCTGCAAAGCGGCTTCCTTTTTAGCACGGGATTTGGTTGGCAAGGACGTCGACGAACTGATGGAAAGCTTTGGAAGCTGGCAGTGCGCCGCGTCGAATGAGCAACAGCTTCGCTGGCTTGGACCACACAAGGGTGTCGTTCAGCTTGCATTGGCATCCGTCACCAATGCCTGCTGGGACATTTGGGCAAAAAAGCATGGTGTGCCTTTGTGGCAGCGACTGCTCGACCTAACCCCGGAGGCGCTTGCCGCCACGATCGATTTTTCCTACCTGGAGGATGTTCTGACTCCCTCCGAGGCCATTTCGGTTCTGACCGCAGCGCGGGCAAACCGCAGCGAACGCATGGGCATTCTGAAAACAGGCTACCCCGGATATGATACCTCTATCGGTTGGTTCAACTACAGCGATAAACAGGTAAAGGAGAATGTGCGTCACTCGGTCGACAATGGATTCACAGCCATGAAACTGAAAGTAGGTGACCCCGATATGGAAAAAGACCTTCGACGCACCGAGATCGTGCGGGAAGGTGCCGGTCCAGATGCCACCGTTATGGTGGACTGCAACCAGCAGTGGAGTGTGCCACGTGCTCTTGAGTACGGTAAGCAGGCCGAACCTTTCAACCTGTTCTGGATTGAGGAGCCCACCCACCCTGATGACATCCTGGGTCATGCGGAATTGGCAAAGGCGTACCAGCCCTCGCTCGTGGCCGCCGGTGAACATGTTCCCAACCGTATTATCTTTAAAAACTATTTTCGGGCCAAGGCCCTCGGCGTCTGCCAGGTAGACGCCGTCCGCGTGGCCGGAGTGAGTGAATTTCTTGCCGTAAGCCTGATGGCTAAAAAATACGATATTCCAGTGGTCCCACATGTGGGCGATATGGGACAGAACCATCAGCACCTAGTCCTCTACAATCATATTGGCATCGGCCACAAGGCTCTCATGCTCGAACACATTCCACACCTCCAGGGTAGATTTAAAAATCCCTGCGTGGTCAAAGACGGCGTCTACCAAATCCCTGAGGAGCCCGGAATGAGCAGTGATCTGCTAGACCTTACCTGATGGCGGACAACTCTCTATCGTCCTAGTCCACTAGCAAAGGCGTGCCTGTAGTGGATCAAAGATGAATTCGTAGATTCATTGAGTCAGGAACAGGCGCATTGTTGGGGGATTCAAACTTGAAGTGGCAAAAGCACTTTTTCGTGCTCAAGCAGCCACTTTTTTCGCTTTAGGCCGCCTGCGTAACCAGTGAGTGATCCATCGCTTCCAATTACTCTGTGGCAGGGAATGAGGATGGAAATCGGGTTTCTCCCGATCGCAGCACCAACTGCTCGCACTGCTTTGGGAGATCCGACTTGCTCAGCGATTTGGCCGTAGGTGCAAGTTTCTCCGTCGGGGATCTTAGCGAGCGCGCTCCAGACCCTCTTCTGAAAGGCGGTTCCGCTGGCGAAAGTGTAGGTGGGAAGGCTTTTACGAATTCCCGATCCGAAAAACGTCGCGAGCCAATCGAGAGTTTCTGCAAGAGCCGGAGAGCTTCCTCCTGCTGAGGTGAGATCCTCCGCCGGTGGATGCCAGTGGTCTTCGTAGTAGACTCCGGTAAGGCCTGAGGAATCTGCAGTTAGGGTGAGTTTGCCGAGAGGTGACGGGCTGAGGGTGTATGAAGTCGAAGGGAACATATTATTTCAGGAGCATAGTGAAGAATTTTCGATAGTTCGATAGATTTCTGCAAGATCGACTTTCCGAGCGATCTCCCTCAACACTGTGTCCCAAATGGACCGATATACTCCCAAAAAGTAAATGAGAGGTGCTTCGGCTATGAAAACGCTTTGCATCTTTGGAAAGGCGAGTACTGCGATAGAAATCGCTGAGACCGCCGCTCTAGTGGTGCCTGACTTCGACGTTTACCTTGTCATTCGGAATGAGGAAAAGCCGGAAAATGATAAGATGATCTGCGATAAAGATTTACCAGTTTTGGTGGACAATCGGGAGGGGGAGCATCGTTTTATCGTTCCATTTGCCGATGGAGATGGACGCATGAGCTGCACGTCCTTTGCCTTGGGGTTGGGGCTTGTGCCGATGACGATAATACATCCAACTTCTATCGTTTCCCCCTCTGCTACTGTAGGTGAAGGATGTTATATCGCTCCGGGCGCAATCATTTCCTCGAATGCGACCTTGGCGCCCCATTCAATCCTGAATCTAAATGCGACTTTCGGGCATGATGCTGTCGCCGGGGAACACTTGGTCGTCAACCCTGGGGCTGCGATCAGCGGAAACGTCTTGATCGGTCAAAGGGTTCTTGTGGGCGCGAATTCTTTCATCGCAGCTGGTTTGTCAATAGGAGATGATTGCCGGATTGATGCCCTCACTTATGTTGGCCGTGACCTCGAACCGAATCAGCTCTGTACCAGTCGTCAAATGAAAGTATTTGCGAGGCCAAAGCGCGATGAGTGATCCCGTCGTTGATGCGATCAATACCGTCCGCGAGAATCTCGATTTGCCAGCGATTTCGGATCTGGATGACGCGGCACAGTTGCGGCGTGATCTTGGGATGGACTCCCTTGCGCTTGCTGAGTTAGGCGTAAGGCTTGAGGATGCGACTGGGATAGACGTCTTCTCAAACCGTGTAGTAGAAACCGTTGGAGATATCCGAGTGGAGTTAAAGCTCGGCGAGGCTTCATGAGAATCTTCGATCTGGTAGGCCGTTCTGTAGTCGCAGAAGGGGAGTTGGTTCGGGCGGTTTTGGACAGGACCGTGGGCTCTGAGCATTGGACCTTGCAATCGGATGACCCGTTGGAGGTCTTTTCGTCTGTTTTAGCGGCTTTTTTGAGTGGGAGAAAACTGACGATCTTAGATCGGTTTGTAGAGCAGTCGAATTTGCCTGAGAGAGACTTAGGATCAGAACCTTGTGATCGCAGCCTCCGATTTGAGAGAGAGGCGATTTCTACCATAGAGGAAATTTTGGAAGGGGTTTCCATGAACGGCTCAGATGGTTCGATCACGCTTTTGACCTCCGGAACTACGGGGAAACCGACGGTAGTCGAGCATGGGATTTCAACCCTTCTCAAAGGAGTCAAAATCGGTGAAGATTATCAGCGTAAATGTTGGGGCTTGGCGTTCAATCCGAGCCACATAGCCGGAATTCAGGTGTTTCTTCAGGCTGTCTGGAACGATTCGGATCTGGTTCAACTCTTCGGTGTCGATCCGCATATAGCGGTTCAACGTATTCAGGATCGTAGAATCTCCCACCTTTCGGCTACACCGAGCTATTTTAGGCTCCTGCTTCCGAGTTTGGAATCCGTTGGACCGATTTCAGGTGTTCAACGGGTCACCTGTGGCGGTGAGAAATTCGATCCGATTCTGGGAGAACGACTGAAGGAGTTTTTCCCCAACGCACGGATCAACAACATCTATGCATCCACGGAGGGAGGGACTCTTTTGGTGTCTCAGTCGGATCGGTTTCGTATTCCTGATTCCCAGGCGAGGGACTTTCGAGTGCTCGATGGAAGGCTTCAGTTTAGAATGCAGACCAGCACTAATTTCTTAGGCAGAGAGTGGTATGATTCTGGGGACCGAGTAGAGGTGTTGCAGGAAAATCCCCTTGAGTTTCGGTTTATCGGGCGGGAGGCCGATAACGTGAGCGTAGGAGGTTACAATGTGAATGTCTCTGCGGTGGAAGATGTGCTGTTATCTCATCCCGCCGTGGCCCAGGGTAGGGTCTATGCGCGAAAAAATTCGTTGCTCGGCAACGTCTTGGTGGCCGAGTATGTCGCCACAAAGGTGGACGTTTCGGAAAAAGAGATGAGGGCGTTTTTCGTGGAACGAGTTGAGCAACATGAGGTTCCACGGAAAATCGATAAGGTGGACCACCTCAAGCTTTCGAGGAGTGGAAAAATAGAACGATGAAAGGGGATTGTATTCTCGTTTCCGGAGTTTCCCGCGGGTTAGGGCTCGCGATCACTCGTGTGCTGTTGGACGCAGGTTACAGAGTCTTTGGATTGAGCCGTAATCTTACGGATGACTTGAGTGCCCTGCAGGAGATGTACCCAGGATGCTTTGAATTCTTCTCAGTCGACCTCTCTGTGAGCGATTCTTTGGAGGAAAAGGTATTCCGTGACTTTCTGTCCAAGGAAACGATTCTTCGGGGACTCGTCAATAACGCTGCTTTTGCCTACGATGATCTTGCGACGAATCTTGATTTGGCGGAGTTGGAGCAAATGTATCGCATCAACGTGTTTGCACCGATGATCCTCACTCGCGGCTGTATCAAAAATTTCCTTCTCCACAACACCAACGGATCTTTGGTGCATCTCTCCTCTGTCTCAACGAGGACGGGATACAAGGGACTTTCGTTTTACGCTTCTACAAAAGGAGCGCTTGAGGCGTATTCAAAGAATGTAGCTCGAGAATGGGGTCAGCGGGGTATCCGGTCCAACTGCGTCGCTGCAGGGTTTATGGAAACCGCTATGACCGGCTCGTTGGATGCTGGCACACGTGAGAAAATCTATCGACGTTCTGCACTGAACGGTCCGACGGATCCACAGCAGGTCTCTCAGACCGTAGAATATCTTCTCTCCACCCGTTCCGCTTCGATCACGGGAGAAGTGATTCGTGCCGACAACGGATCGGTCTAGCCTATTTTCTTTCCCAGTCTCCGTTGAGCGCTTGGACCCAGAGGCCGTTTTTTGCCATCCGTGCGATCATGATCGAGCGCTCCCTGCCGACCGCGAGCATCTGAGTCCCTGTTTTGTTGGAGATATATTCGTAAAGGATGGAACGGTCCCGATTTTCTTCCTCAATGAGAGTGATTTGGTCTCTTCTTAGCGAAGATCGGGCTGCTACAAAACCCTCGTTCGATTCGCCGGTGAGGCCCCGGTTCCAGAGATTTTCGGTTTCAGGTAGGCGTTCGATGATCCGTTCTCTTGCTTCCAACATAGACTCCAAGTCCGTCGCCGATAGGGAGCTGGAGACAACCAGTAGCACTCCAAAGTACGAAAGAAGAAGTTTGAAATCCATGATTGCTCCTGTTTTTAGCGAAGTTGGGGGTTGAGAAGCTCGGCGGCATCATCAACCGGTCCGAATACTTCGATTAGCTCGGCGGACACAGTTTCCTTGTTCTCGTAAGACACACCCTTAGGAGCGATGTAGGTCCCGAGGTCAACCTTCTCGGTCGAGGCGCAAGAAGATAGAAGTAAAACCATCGCCGTAAAAAAGATGGACGAAAGCAAAGATCGAAAAAGGTGAGATCCGGTTGCCATAAAAAGGGGATGATTGCGGGTTTCCTTCTCAACTTACAAGAGTCAATTTTCTCTTGCTGCAAAGACTGATTGTCGAGTTTGCTTAAGGTATGGCTGACGAGTCCAGCGAGGGAAAAGAGAAAGGCGATCAGTTTTCGGAGGAGGGCTATCGTCCGATTAGGGATGATATATTGGCCGAACCAACCAAACCTTCTCTGAAGAGTTTGGGAGGACTTGGTTCGGATTCTTCGGGTTCTACCTCTTCAAGTGATCTACCGAAGCTGAAGCCCCAGGGCAAGCGGCCTGAAAAACCGAAGGTGGAAGATTCAAAGGAGGAGCTTCTCTTCGACCGAATCAAATGGTTGGCGGTCGGATTGATTTGTGTCCTGGCGGTAGGGGTATTTGGCATCATTCTATACAATGCGTTTTTTGGAACGGAGGTCTTGGATGAGGGAGCGGGTAGCGACTTGTCAGACCTTCTCGATCCGGAATTGCTGACGGAAGCTTATGTTGATGCCAACGGTGGGGAGGAGTTTCTCCGCTCTCTCGTATCCATCCGGGCTACGGGAAAAATTACGAACAGCCAAGGGGAGTTCGAATTCTATTTGTTGAAACGGATACCGAACAAAACGATTTATCGCCTCGATATTGACCGGACGACCGTAACCGTCGGAACTGACGGTGAGGATGCATGGAGATCCGTTTCTTTGGATGGAAAAATCCGGGACGTCGTTCTGCTTGAAGGCGAAGAAGCGGATTCTGTTCGGGACAATGCTCGATTTTTTGGTGGTCTGATGGACTTTTTCTTGGAGGGTCAGGGTGAACTTGACGAGCTCAGCCTTGATGAGACTGGAGAGAGTCCCCTGATTAGGATTAGCGTCATAAACGAGGATAGAACGGTTTCTGATTTTTTTGTTGATCCTGAGAGTCTCGACTTGGTGAAAAGTGAAACTCGGGTTGATGGAACAGTCAGGACCGAACTCTACTCTGACTATCGCTCCCTCCTGTCTTTCCGCCAGCCGTTCGTCGTTGAGACGATTGTGAATGACGAACGCGAATCCCTACTTGCCTTAGAGGAGGCAACAATCAATCCCGGCGTTCTTTCGATTTCGTTCGAAGTTCCAGAGACGACAGCGGTTGGTCTTCAGGAAGGGCAGTGGAGTATGGAAGAAGACGTCCGTTTGAGGCAGCTTGCCGAGTAAGTTGTCCTACTAACACGAAGAAGAGATCCAAATGACTGAAATGGATGGGGGTGTCTCCATCCGTTTTTTCTGTTCTCAGAAACAGGTGGCTGTATAGTCGGGAGGAAGTTTGACCCATGGCAAAACCCACTCCGATCCAATTCAACAACACAGTCCTACGGGATGGGCATCAGTCGCTGGCTGCGACCCGTATGAGGACCGAGCAGATGCTGCCTGCTGCACCGATTCTAGACAGTTTGGGCTTTGGCGCACTCGAGACTTGGGGTGGGGCAACGATTGATGCTGGCCTGCGTTTTCTTGGAGAATTTCCGTTTGCCCGACTCGACGCATTGAAAAAGGCGGCACCGAGAACGCCCCACATGATGCTTTTGCGGGGGCAGAATATTGTCCAATACGCAAATTTTCCGGATGATGTAGTATCGGCATTCGTTGCCAAATCTGCCGAGCATGGCATGAACATTTTTCGGATATTCGATGCGTTGAATGATCCGCGAAACATGCAGTGCGCGATTGAGGCGGCAAAGAAGGCGGGTGCTCAGGCGCATGGAACGATCTGCTATACGACGAGTCCTGTTCATGACGTCGAGTCTTTCATCAAACTAGGTGAACAACTGGCTGATATGGGCTGCGATGCAATCGTGATTAAAGACATGGCAGGTTTGATTCCGCCTTATGTGGCGGCGGCCATCGTTTCGGGGTTGAAGAAGAGGTTATCCATTCCGGTTTGGCTGCACACGCACGACACCGCAGGTCTGGGGGCTTCGACTTACCTAAGCGCGATTGATGCTGGGGTTGATGCGGTTGACACCTCAATCGTCCCGTTTGCGAATGGAACAGGTCAGCCCGATACGGTTCGTATGATGGCACTGCTTGAGGGAAACGATCGAAAACCCGATTTCGACCTGAAGGAGAAAGTGGAAAAGCTCACTGCGTTACGGGAGCACTTTGAAGAAGTGTATGCCGAACTTTCCGATTTTACGGGACACAAGAACGAAGTGGTAGACAGCGATACCCTTCTGTACCAAGTGCCGGGAGGAATGCTTAGCAATTTTCGGAACCAGCTCAAAGAGCAGAAAATGGAGGACAAATTTCACGAGGTTTTTGCGGAAATTCCAGTCGTGCGTGAGGCTTTGGGATGGATTCCACTCGTGACGCCTACCTCCCAAATCGTTGGGGTTCAAGCGATGCTCAACGTTAAATTCGGTCGCTGGAAGAATTTCTCGCCTCAGGCAATGGACATCGCACTCGGTTTTTATGGTCAAACACCCGCTCCGGTGAACCCCGAAGTAAGGGATCTTGCGGCGAAAAAGGCCGGTAAGGACCCCATTCATTGTCGTCCAGCAGATCTGCAAGACCCGAGGATGAAGGAGCTGGCCAAGGAGCTCGAGGAGAAAGGGTATCCCAGCGATGAGGAGCATTGCGTGATCTACGCCATGTTTCCTCAGGGGATAGAGAATCTCTATAAAAAGAAGGTCGACAAGACGCCAGCGCCGGCCGCGCCTGTCCCCAAGCTTACCTCTACTCCAGTGGCACCATCCACCTCAGGGATTTCCGGAAATCCAGTCGGGCGAGGATCCAGAATGCGTATTCACCTCGATGGGCACAGTCACGAAGTGACGGTTCAGGAGATTGAGTAGCCGACCAAAGATCCAAATCCGCTGATTCGTAGAGTTGCCAGCGCGGATCCGCTATTCTTGACGAGGGCCGATTTCGGCGTTTCCGGATCGGTGGCTTTGCCATTTTGATTTGCATTGAAAAACCTCGATTGGGGATAGGGGCGGGAGAGTTTGCACGGGTGACCGCAAGGATGACTTGAGGAAGGTTTTTATACCACTTCGAAAAAATTCTGGCGTATTTGGTGCAGGCATGAATCGAAGCAGCGCGAGGCGCAGGCCTTGGGAGCGTATCGAGATACGACCCAAGGCCTGTAACGCTGCGAACTTCGATCCACGCCGCATCTCTGAGAGACGGGCGCAGGAGCCGATGGAGCAGCGTTGCCCCGCGCGGCACGGGTCTCGACCCGCCTCCGCGCAGGTCGCCTTGCTCCATCGGCTCCTGCATCCCGCCAAAACGCCAGAATTTTTTCGAAGTGGTATTAGGCCCACTATTGGTCCTACTGGGATCGTTTTTGCGAGACTGGTTGAGGAAAAAGAGATCGACCATTGTCCCCGTTTTCGGATCTAATTGGTGCATGAAAATCCTCCTGCGCCTCATCCTCGTAATTGTCCTGCTTTTGGTAATCGGAGTGTTCGTTCTCAATTGGTTTCTTGAGAAAGGACTGACTCCAGCTATCCAAAAAGCCTTGCCTGCGGTAGAGGAAAAGTTGGGTGTTCCCATCGAGGTAGGAAATGCTTCGATCAGCCTGTTCGCGGGATCGATGACGATCGAGAATGTCAACGTAGGGAATCCGGAGGGGTTTCAGCAACCGTCAATGTTCTCGCTCGCCCGCAGTGTGCAGGATGTTGCTCTGTTGCCATTGATCACAAAAAGGGAGATTCGCATCGAGGAAGTGACGATTGAGGAATCAGACCTGACCGTGGTGAGAAACCCGGACGGTCTCATTAACTTGGAAGTGCTTCTAGCCACTCTCCAAGGTGAATCTGAGGCACCCGTTGAAACTGAGGAAGAACCAGTGGACGAAGAACCGCCCGCTGGCGAGGAAGCACCGCTTCCTCCGTTTCAGCTGGAGCAGCTTTTTGTGACTTCACTGCTGAGTTATGTGCAGGAGAAAAAGAGTGGGGATCCGTTTAACTTGGGTTTCTCCCTAGAGGTCAACGCAGAGAATATAGGGACGATTGGTGAGCCAACCGATCGAGGAACTTTTTCGGTATCCGGTAATCTCGCCGGGAGTCAGGAGCTTTTCGTGATTCGCGTGGATGGTGAGATTGCTCCCATCCAGGATCCTCTCACTCCCACCTTCTCTCTTGAGGGCAAAGTAGACTCAGTCGAGATGCAGATGTTCGAAGTGTTCGAAAAGGACTTTAAACTGAAGGGAGGAATGATGGGTCTCGATATGGTCATCGAGGCAAAAGACGGTGTCTTTGATCCTGATAAATCGGTTGTTCGCGTTCTCATCGATCAACCGGATCTTGGATCAGGATTGGGTATCCCTGCAGGTTTTCAGCCTGCTTCGTTGGCTTTTCCTGTCCGCGTTTCCGGGACTGTTCAGGAACCAAAAGTCAATTTCATGCAGGGTCTCCGCGAAGGAATTCAAAACGCGCTGATGACGACTGGAACTGGAAAACAGATTCAGGAGAAGGTGGATCAAGCGAAGGCTGAGGCCGAGGCTGCGGCAGCGGAAGTGAAAGCGAAGGCGGAAGAAGCTTCCGCGAAGGCGAAGGAGGAGGCTGAAAAATCGCTTGAATCTCTCCGTGAGGGCAAAGCGCCGGACGTTGGAGGGTTACTGAACAGCTTAGGTGGTGGAGGCGATTCGGGAGAATCCGATGCCAACTCGGATTCTGACGAGAACAAGGAGGAAGAAGAGAGTGGTCTTGGAGGTCTCTTGAGGGGTTTGTAAAAGGGATCCTGAGACAGGATTCAAGATAAGCCATTTGGATACGGCTCCAAAGACCTCCTAAGCTCGGCCGTTCAGGCTATCAGAGGCATTTTTCCTCCCCGTTGGGCTTCATTCTCAATGGCGTTTGAACATTTTGGGATATAGCGCAGCTTCACTGGTGTGGTCCAAGATGAGCCTGATGATTTTCGTCGATTAATCGCGATAGCGGGGGCGAGCGGTTTTGTGGGCTCGTTCGTTCGATCAGAGCTGGAATCCCGTTTCCGTTTTCGCGGTTTGACCCGTAGTCCAACCGTAGCTGACCGTCGGGTAGACGAACAGGGAAACGAGTGGAGGCATTGCGATCTTTTTAGCCTCCCGAAAGTGACCGAGGCGCTGGCCGGGTGTGACTACGGCATCTACCTCGTTCATTCGATGGCACCTTCCTCACGAATGGTGCAAGGAAGTTTTGCGGACATGGACTTGTTGCTGGCGGATAACTTTATCCGTGCTGCCGAGGACGCTGGAGTGAAACGAGTCGTCTATCTCGGAGGACTTTTGCCTGACGATACCAGCAACCTCTCTCCCCATCTGCGGAGCCGCCTGGAGGTAGAGCGTGTGCTGCGTTCACGCTCGGTCCCAGTTGTTGCCTTGCGTGCGGGCTTGATCTTTGGACCGGGAGGATCGTCGTTCACCATGCTGATCAAACTCGTTAGGCGATTGCCGGTCATGATTCTCCCACGGTGGGTTCGGTCCCGCACTCACTCGATCGATATTCACGATGTAGTGAGGGCCATTGACCTCGCCCTTACCGACGACCGTTTCGGAGAAGGAATTTTCGACCTTGGAGGGCATAAACCTATGACTTACCGAGAACTGATTCTGAAGACCGGCGAGCAACTTGGAAATAAGAGCCACTGCCTGGACGTTCCGGTTAACGCGTTTGGTCTATCGAGACACTGGGTCTCCCTTTTTGGAGGCGTTTCAACAAGTTTGGTAGGGCCTTTGTTGGAGAGCTTGACTCACGACCTGGAAGCGACGCCAAACCCACTTCTAGACGAGATTGCGAGCTCAGCTGTTCCGTTTGAAGAATCTCTTCGGCAGTCCGTTGATCGAAAAGGCAACCCTTTACCGAATCCCCGTCGAGAGGTGTTCAAGGAAGACGGCCCAAAAATCAAAAGGGAAAAGCATGTGCGTTCCGTTCAGCGAATGCCACTTCCTGAAGGCTGGTTGGCAGGACAGGTCGAAGAGGAGTATGGCAAGTGGTTGACGAAACGCTTCTGGGGTCTTTTGAAAGTTTCGATTGGCTCTGAAGGAGAACTCTCTTTCGATTTAGTCTTTCCGAAGGTGCGTCTACTCCTGTTGAAACCTACTCCTTATTCGTTGAGGAACCAAAGGCGTCGGGCATTCTATATTTCAGGTGGTTTTTTGACTTTGTCTCCGGATCCGCCCGGCAGGTTTGAGTTTCGCCTTTTCCCAGAGAACGGTTTCCTGACTGCAGCGATACACGACTTTCAGCCGCGGCTGCCTTGGTGGCTCTATTCACAGACGCAGGCTAGAATCCACCTCTTTGTGATGAAGATGTTCGGAAGACACCTTCGGAAATTGAAGATTGCTCAGGAAAAGGCGTAGCAAGACTCGAGGCTGCTGTAGGGCCCTTTATTAGTCCTTGTTGGTGTTCGTTCCTGCCTTCAGTTTAGGAACGACCGTGCGGATTTTAATCATTAAGCCTTCTTCGTTTGGGGACATTGTCCACGGTTTGGTTGTCGCGGAGAGGATCCTTTCTCAACTACCGGGAGCTCGCATCGACTGGGTGGCTAGAGACCTATTTGCCGGTCTTGTAAGGGCTTCCGGTTTGGTGGAGAAGGTTTACGAGTTCCATCGCTCGCCGAGAGGATTTTTGCAGATAGTGAAGCAACTTCGGAGCGAGACCTACGATACCGTTTTGGATTTTCAGGGCCTGGCTCGAAGTGGACTTATGCTGTTGGCCTCTCGGTCAAAAGTGAAAATTGGACGATTCGATGGACGAGAGGGATCACGCCTCTTCGCCCGGATACAGACCGCACCCCCAAGTGGAACTTCTCCGTTTCATGCAATTGACATTTTAAGGCAGTTCCAGCACTCGATGGGGCTCGAGAACCTCTCGCCCGGAGTCCTCGATTTTGCGAACAGTGAGAGACCAGATTTTTCCGTTCGAAAAGGGTCGATTCTCCTCTTTCCTGAGAGTCGTCGGCCCGAAAAGGAATGGGGCGGGTTTGGAGACCTTGCAAAGAGGCTTTCCAGTGAGTTTCCGGAGAAAGAGATTGTGTGGCTGGGGACTGGCACTGAGCCACTCCAAGACAGTCTTCACGGCATATCCGCGTTGATAGACGGCCGCCAAAAGGTTTCTCTGGTTTCGCTTCCTGCTCTTGTGAGGGAATCGTCGGTTACCGTGGCCAACGACAGTGGTCCGATCCATCTTGCTGCCGCTATGAATCGACCGGTTGTTGGGGTCTTCGGTCCAACAGATCCTCGGTGCTACGGTCCATACCCTCTCGACCGCAATATAAACCGGGTAGTGATGGCACCGGACGGAAATTTGGCCACGCTGGAATGCGATCGGGTTTTTTCAGAAGTGAAGGAAGTCCTTTTGAGACAGGCAGATTCCTCCTAAACCACTATAAAATCACTTGGATTTCATGGCCGCTCCGTTACTCTGGTCCGTTTACAAAGATGGCTGAAATTCCGAAATCATACGATCCGCAATCGGTTGAAGATCGTCTTTATGCTGAGTGGCTCAAAGACGGTTGTTTTCAAGGCGCGCCTGAAGAGGAAGGGAAAAGCTACACGATCATGATTCCACCTCCGAACGTGACCGGCGTTTTGACCATGGGTCACGTCCTGAACAACACGATACAGGATATTTTGATCCGAAGAAATCGGCAATTGGGACGATCGGCCCTTTGGCTTCCGGGAACGGATCATGCAGGGATAGCGACTCAAACACGTGTCGAGAGGGAGCTTAGAGCCAAGGGGATGACGAGGCATGACCTTGGACGAAGGAAATTTGTCGAGAAAGCGATCGATTGGCGGGATCGGCACGGAGGGATCATCTTACAGCAACTGAAGAAACTTGGAGCCTCTTGTGACTGGGAAAGAACGGTTCACACGTTGGATTCAGATTACAGCGAAGCGGTGATTCAGGCGTTTGTCTCACTCCATGAGAGAGGGATGATCTACCGGGGAAAGCGGATGGTCAACTGGTGTCCAGTGAGCCTGACTGCGCTCTCGGATGAGGAAGTGATCATGAAGCCGCAGAAAAGTAAGCTTTACTACATGCGGTATGAGTTGGTGGATTCCCCGGGGGAGTTTCTTGAGATCGCGACCACTCGTCCAGAGACGATTATGGGGGACTCCGGGATTGCCGTTCACCCTGAGGATAGTCGCTACAATCATTTGATCGGGAAACGGGCATGGCGCCCTTTTCCACGAAAGGAAATCCCGATCGTCGGGGATAAGTCGATCGATCGCGAATTTGGAACTGGAGTTCTAAAAGTAACCCCCGCCCATGACCCACTTGATTTTGAAATCGGAGAACGGAATGGCCTTGAGGTGATTGACGTTTTCACCCCTGACGGACGTTTGAACGATCTGGCGGGGGATCCCTTCGTAGGCCTCGACCGTTTTGAGGCACGCAAAGTTGCTGCAGAACGGTTGAAGGAACTTGATTTGTTGATTCGCGAGGATGACTATGAAAACAACGTTGGTTTTTCAGAAAGGGCGGATGTCCCGATCGAGCCCCGTCTCTCCGAACAGTGGTTTCTGAAATACCCGAAGGTTGAGGAAGCGAAGGCGGCAGTTCGTGAGGGTCTGATTCGTTTCTATCCAAAGCGCTGGGAGAAGACCTACTTGCACTGGATGGACAACATTCGCGATTGGTGCATAAGCCGTCAGCTTTGGTGGGGGCACCGGATCCCAGTCTGGTATCGAAAGGGAGAAGATCGAGCGAACTCTGAGAACTGGCATATATCGGTTGAAGGCCCTGAAGATGCTGAGAATTGGGAGCAGGATGAGGACGTGTTAGACACTTGGGCTTCTTCGTGGCTTTGGCCGCTCGCTACTTTGGGCTGGCCGGATGAAAGCGCGATGAAGAAGAAGGGTTTTGCTGCTTTTTATCCGACCTCCGCACTGGTCACCGGGCCCGACATTATCTTTTTTTGGGTGGCTCGGATGATTATGGCTGGCCTCGAGTTTGCTGGGGACGAAAAAGAGAATCTTTCAATAGAGGAAATTGAAGCCCGGATACCGTTCAAGGACGTTTACTTTACCGGAATTATTCGTGACCTCGACGGCCGAAAAATGTCCAAATCGTTGGGCAACTCACCGGATCCCCTCGACCTGATTGATAAATTTGGTGCGGATGGTCTGCGGTTTGGGATCATGAGTATAGCCCCTCAAGGTCAGGATATTCGCTTTGGAGAGCAGCGGGTGGTGCTCGGAAGGAATTTCTGTAACAAGCTCTGGAATGCATGCCGGTTCCGGCAGATCTCCGGCACCGTCGAGCCTGTATATGAAATCACCGACCTGTTGCAGAGGATTGACCCGGAAAAAATGGATCTTCAGGACCATTCGATTCTCGGACGTTTGCTGGATACGATACGACTGGTTGATGAGGCCTACGAGGCATACTCCTTCAGCGGTATCACCCAACAGATCTACGCGTTTTTCTGGAGTGATTTCTGCGATTGGTATGTAGAGGTGTCCAAGGATAAAGTGAGGGACGAGAGTGTCCGTGACACTTGTCTTGGAGTGCAGGACCTTATCCTTCGCCAAACGCTCTTACTCCTGCATCCATTCTGTCCGTTTATTACGGAAGAGCTCTGGCGCCTTCTTGGATTCGGAGGAAAGCGAAGTCACCTTCAAGACCAACGCCCCATTTCCTCGGATGATCTTGAAGACCTTTTTGAACGCAATGGCTTGTCGCTGGACCGAAATGCGGTTGCACAGGTGGATGAAATTAGGGAAGCGGTCACGATCCTGCGGTCCTTGAAAGCTGACTATCAATTGAGCAACCGGCGGGATGTTCGTCTTTCCGTTGAGGAGTCGACCCTTCATCTCGACTTCAGCACGGGAGAGGTGTTCGCAGTAATCGAATCGGTCGGGGGCTTTGCTGATATTGAAACGGTCTCAGAGCCTGCCTCCTCCGGACCTGCGGTGGTCACTCCCCTTGGAACCTTTCATTTGGACCTGTCCTCTTCGATGGATATCGAAGCGGAGAAAGAACGGTTGTCGATGGAACTGGTAAAATTGGACAAAGTGATTCTGGGTTCTGAGAAGCGGCTTGAGAATCAGGCGTTTCTGGAAAAAGCTCCTGAATCGGTCATTGAAGGTGCTAAGCGACAACTGGAAGAAAACGAACGAAAACGTGCTGAAGTCGAAAGACTCCTCGAATCGTTTTCATGAGATCGATTGGTCTGCCGCTTCGGAGGACCTGTCTCGGTGGTTTGCAGTAAACGCAAGGGTCCTGCCTTGGCGATCCGAGCGGTCGGTCTACCGCACAGTCGTATCCGAGTTTATGCTTCAGCAAACCAGGGTAATCACCGTTTTGCCTTACTTTGACCGCTGGACGAAATCTTTCCCCGACTTTGAGACTCTTGCCTGCGCTGAAGAAGGGGAGGTCCTCCAACACTGGCAAGGCTTGGGGTACTATTCGAGGGCTCGGAATCTCCATAGACTTTCCAAGCGAGTGGCTGCCGACGGTATCCCCGAGACCAGAGAAGGCTGGAAGTCTTTACCGGGAATCGGCGACTACACCTCTGCAGCCATTATGAGTATTGCGCTGGGCGTTCCAGAAGCAGTAGTCGACGGAAACGTGGTACGTGTCTTGGCTCGACTAACGGCTGACGATACTCCCTGGAAATCAGCAGGCGATGCTGTCCGCAGCTTTCAGTCCTTAGCGGACGGATTTTTGAATCCTGATCACCCGGGTTCTCATAATGAAAGTGTGATGGAATTGGGGGCTTTGGTGTGTACACCCCGAACTCCTCTCTGCACGGTTTGCCCGCTCGTTTCGCATTGCCGTGGAGCCGCTTCAGGCTTGGCAAGTTCCCTGCCAAGGATCAAGAAAGCATCCAAAGTCAAAAAAACCGTCCGCAGAGCGTGGATCTTTAGGAGGGGAAAGGTTCTACTTCGTCGTGTTCCCGCAAACGCGAAGAGACTTGCAGGGATGGTAGAGTTGCCTCGACTTGATACGCTCCCACAACGTTGGAATCCTCTCAAGGAACCTTTTGCTAAGAAAAAGCGTGGGATAGGAAATGAGTTGATTACAGAATGGTTCTACCGAGTTGAAAATTGTCCGGATTTGATACTGCCTGAAGGTTCGGATCTATTCTGGAGAGATACTTCCTGCTTAAATAAAGAGGCGATTTCAGGGCCTCATCGGAAATGGATTTCGGAGTTTCTGGAAGGTGGTATTGACGACCGCTGAGGGTTCATCAATGCAATGAACGAAGCTTGTTGACTCTGATTGCTCCACCTAGGGGTATCGAAAATACTCGTGGGAGAAGGTATGAAAATTAGGTTTTTTTCGAATTGGCTTGGCTCTATTTTTTGGCAAGTGTCCTCGGTTTTTTAAGAATTTATTGGAAGAGCGTATGGGCGTTACAGATTTGATCCTGGCGGCTTTGGTTTGTGTCAAAGTCGCTCCTGTTTTCGTTTTAATCGGGTTAGGTTTGCGTTATCTCTTTTACAATATTGATGGATGGAATCTGGACCGGATCTACGAAAAGTATTTTAAAGGTCGTCGAAAGAAGAAGTATAGGCAGTTCACCCAAAGGACTGGCCTTGTTCTTCTTTCGTTCGGTCTACTCTACACCTGGTGGGTAGTATGGCCTATGATCTTACCAGAGCCCCAAGCCTATGACAGAATAGGCCAGCGATTCTCGGAGTTGGGGTGATCCGATCAAAGACTCTCGTTCGCGTGCGCTACGCGGAGACGGATATGATGGGGATCGTGTACCACAGTCGCTACTTCCCTTGGTTCGAGTGCGCCCGTATTGAAATGTTGGATGATCTGGGAGTCTCCTATCGCGAGATGGAGACGTTAGGCGTACGGTTGCCAGTAGTAGAAGTGAATTGTCGATACCGCCAGCCGGCCTACTTCGATGATCGTATCGTCATCGATGCAGAGGTAAGGGAGCTTCCAAAGGCACGGTTAGAAGTCTTCTACAACGTTCTTCGCGAAGATGAAACTTTGCTGTGTGAAGGTAGAACCCTTCACGGCTTTATGGACTTAAACAACCGTCCGTGCAGGCCCCCTGCAGTAGTCCAAGCAGCCTTCGTCCGCGCTTTTCAAAGCCAAACGTAGGGGTTTCGCTGGTAACCTACGCACTAGCTGCCAACTCCTGGCGTCGAGCGCTGAACTTTGCCGACTGCTCATCTGCGTGGTAGGAGGAGCGAACGAGTGGCCCGGATTCCACGAAGTCGTATCCAATTTCCATCCCGAAAGCCTTCCATTCTTCAAACTCCTCGGGCCTAACCCAACGGTCGACGGGTGCGTGTTTGGGAGACGGAGATAGATATTGGCCAATCGTCAGGATCTTGACCCCTGCGTCGAGGATATCGCGCATAACCGTTTTGATTTCGTCTTCTTTTTCTCCAATTCCAAGCATGATCCCAGACTTTGTGACAAATCCACGGGATTCTGCATGCTTTAGGCACCAAAGAGAACGGTCATAACGGGCGGTTCTTCGAATGGGCCTCTGAAGTCGCTCCACCGTCTCTAGATTGTGATTGAAAATGTCGGGTTCAGCATCGAGCACGATGTCGAGGTGTTCGGCTCTGCCACGGAAATCTGCAGTTAGGATTTCGACAGCGGTATTAGGGTTTTTATATCGGATGGCCCGAACCGTTGCTGCCCAGATAGACGCTCCTCCATCCTTCAAATCATCCCGCGCAACCGACGTGATCACACAGTGTTTTAAGCCCATTCTCCGAACCGACTCAGCCACTCTTGCAGGTTCGCCAATGTCCAGCTCTGTGGGGCGGCCGGTCTGAATTGCACAAAAAGAACAGGCTCGCGTGCAGACGTTACCTAGAATCATTAGGGTGGCTGTTCCCCTGGACCAGCACTCTCCCATGTTTGGACATTGGGCACTACTGCAGACGGTATGAAGGTTGTTTTTCTCGACGTTGTTCTTGACCTCGTCAAACCCGGGTCCGCTCGGGAGGCGACCTTTGAGCCATTTTGGACGCGTTTCGGTTAGCATTGAACGAGTTATAGTACTTCGCCTAGTGATCTCAAACTCTTTCCGGCAGTTTGTCAGGAAACAACCAGTCCGATTGAGAGCAAAATTCCGAACAGGAAAAGCCCGGTGGACGATTTTTTTAGGAGAACCGAGAACCCTGATCGCCGGAGGGCTCTTGGAAGGCGTTTCCATACGGTGTAGACTGGATAGAGACCGAGAATTGCAGGGAGGGTGAACCAATAGCCGTTGATAAATGCAAAACCAAGGGATACGAGAAGACCGCTGATCAAGCTCGCGAGAACGAGGTGTTCGCCGATCCCTGGGCCGAAACGAACGATCAGCGTCTTCTTGCCTGCTGCCTTGTCCGTTTCCCGGTCCCTGTAGTTATTCACGACCAGTAAGTTGTTCGTCAGAAGCCCGATGGATAGTCCAACAAACCATCCCTCTGGTGGAAAATAGCCGAGCTGCACGTAGGCGGTAAATGAAACTGCGACAAGGCCAAAAAAGGTTATGACGAAAATATCCCCGAGTCCTCTGTATCCCAGGGCAATTGGCTGAGCCGTATATCCAACGGCGGAAACTACGCTTACAATTCCAATGAAAACGAGCCAATAACCACCCCAGTAGACTAGGGATAGTCCAATTAGAAATGAAATAGCCAATGTCGCAAAAGCTGCTCGTTTCATGGTATGAGGAGCAATTAATCCCGCTGCTACCAATCGGGTTGGTCCTTTTCGCTCTTCGTTGTCCGCACCTTGCTTCCAGTCATAGTAGTCATTGGCAAAATTCGTTCCCACTTGAACCAACACTGCAAACACAGCGCAGAGAATTGCCGGTGCCAACGAAAAGGAGTTTTCGCTCTGAGCGATCGCGGAACCAACAATGACAGGGGTTATGGCAGCTGGGAGCGTCTGCAGGCGGGCTGCAAGAATCCAATTGGCAAATGAATGATCCATTAACGAATTTGGCAGATAGAGACGTTGGCGTCCCTTCTGTAAAAATAGCTAATCGATCGCTTCGGAACTAAGGAGGAAGTCAGCAACGTAATTGAGAACCAGCGATCTTCCCTGTTCGCTTTTGATCTCTCCAAAGAACGGGAAACCCCTCTCCATTGGTTGTCCAACTGGATAGACATCAACAAACGCAAACGGACAACGATCAATCTCGGCGATTTTCAGTTGAAAGGAGAGTTTTCTACCCTCGGAGATTCTTAGAATGGTGAAGGAAGAGAAAGCGGTATGGATGTCATTCTGGCAGGCTCCGTAGCTAAAGGTCACCTTCGCGCCCATCAACTGGGATTTTACCCACGCAGCGGCTTCGGACACAATAGAACAGGAGTCGGAGGCTGAGTTCCTCTTGGTTTCAACAATGAGATTCAACTCTGGTGACGGCTTGGGCGTTCCACTTTTCATCAACGAATAAGTAATATCCTGAAGTTCCAGTGTCGAGATCGTTCAGAAACTCTGGCTGGGAAAATAGAGTTGGCTCGGACTCAGGGATACTGTCAGAGTCGATGGATGAAATTTTCGCTTGGGACAGACCATGCCGGCGTAGCGCACAAAGAAGCTCTAAAGAGACACCTTGAGAATGCAGGCCACGAGGTAGTTGACTTTGGGACCAATTCAATTGAGGCAGTGGACTACCCTGACTTCATTCGGCCAGCAGCGGAAGCGGTCGCAAGCGGACAAGTTGACCTTGGTATTGTTTTTGGAGGTAGCGGGAACGGAGAAGCAATCACTGCGAATAAAGTGAAAGGGATCCGTTGTGCTTTGTGTTGGAACGTTGAAACCGGGCGTCTCGCGAAACAGCACAACAATGCAAATGTTCTTTCATTTGGTGCGAGGCAAACCACGATCAATGACGTCCTCGCAATTACCGATGCCTGGCTTTCTTCTGATTTCGAAGGTGGGAGACACGAACGGAGAATCAACAAGATCGAGCCCGAGGGGTGAAGGCAGTTCCGGTTTTGACATTGAGAAGACTTGCACGTTTGTAGGGAGAAATGGATACTGAGAAGAACAAAGACGAGGAAAGTAAGGAAAAGGCCGGCGGCTTGGGCGATTTGGTTCAAAAGCGCTTCCTGAAGGATCGAAAAATATTTCTTTGGGGAGAGGTTTCTGACGAGTCTGCCAAGGAAATGACCGAGAAGCTCTTGTTCCTGGAAGCGGAGAAGCCTGGTGAGGAAATCCGGTTTTACATCAACACTCCCGGTGGATCGATCACTGCCGGGATGGCGGTTTACGACACGATGAAACTCATCTCGAGTCCGGTAACCGTGATCGTGACGGGAATGGCAGCGAGCATGGGGTCAATTCTGCTTTCGGGTGCGGAAAAAGGGCGTCGGTTGATTTACCCGCACGGAAGAGTATTGATCCATCAGCCGTTGATCAGTGGTCGTTTTATCGCTCCGGCAGTCGACATCAACATCCAGGCGCAGGAGATGGAGAGAGTGCGCGACGAGTTGAACAAGATCCTTGCTGAAGCTTCTGGAAAGAAACTGTCTGAGATTGAAAAGGATACAGACAGAGACTTTTACCTTACCGCTGAAGAGGCAATAGAGTACGGGTTAGTAGATAAAATTGTAGAGGCGATCTAGCAGTGCCGTAAAAGTGGGGCTATTGCTGCAAAAATACCATGCTCTCGGGAACGACTATCTTGTTCTGGACCCGAATCATGGTGAGCTGCCAGATGAGGAGACGGTCCGAGAAATCTGCCACCGTAACTTCGGTGTAGGTTCGGATGGAATTTTGGAAGGTCCATTACCCTCATCAAAGGCCGATTTCCGGCTGCGGATCATCAACCCGGATGGAAGCGAGGCAGAAAAGAGTGGTAATGGACTAAGAATATTCTGCCGTTTTCTGTTCGATAGGGGAGAGGTGAGCGAAACGCCTTTTACTATCGAAACAATGGGTGGCGTCGTGGCAGCTTGCGTCCACGATCCCTCTGACCGAATCGAAGTCGAAATGGGTCGAGTGTCGTTTTCCAGTTCGGACATTCCGGTTGAGGGTGGTGAAAGGGATGTGTTGGAAGAGGAGATCGAGATTGATGGCCAGAAGGTGAACTTCTGTGCTGCAACGATCGGCAATCCTCATTGTGTCGTTTTGCGGGAAAACGTATCAGCCGCTGAGGCAGTTGAACTCGGTCCAAAATTGGAGGTCCATCCGATCTTTCCCAATCGCACAAACGTTCAGTTCCTCCAGGTGATTGATAGGAAAAACATTCGACTGGAGATTTGGGAAAGGGGAGCGGGATATACACTTGCTTCGGGAAGTAGCTCCAGTGCTGCCGCCTCGGTTGCGAAGAAGTTGGGTCTGATAGACTCAAATGTGACTGTCCACATGCCCGGTGGAACTCTGGAACTGTCTCTCAGCGAAGACTTCAGCGTGACCATGATCGGTCCCGTTCGCTACATCGGAGAGACTGTTTGGTTCGGAGACAGAAAGAGGTAGGGCACCCTTGAAGGTAAAGAACCTTTGATTTCGGGTTTTGGTTTTCTCCTTTTACCTTCCCGGGAACCCACCAGGTAGACCACCGCCTGGAGCACCACCCATCTGGCGCATCATCTTTTGAGGATCCTTGCCTTTCATTTTTCTCATCATTTTCCGCATCTGTCCGAATTGCTTGAGGAGCTGGTTTACGTCTTTGACGTGAGTGCCTGAACCGTTTGCGATTCGCATCCGGCGTCGTCCGTTGATCAAGTTTGGAGAAGCCCGTTCTTTGGGGGTCATCGAAAGGAGGATAGCCTCAGTGCGGGCCATTTTCGCGTTTTCGTCGTCTCCAATCTCAACTCCGTTCATCCCTGGTAACATCTTCATAATCGAGCCGAGCGAGCCCATTTTCTTAACCTGACGCATTTGGGAAAGCATATCATCCAAATTGAAGTCTGCCTTCCGCAGCTTCTTCGCCATTCTTTCTGCCTCGTCTTGGTCGACGTTCTCCTGTGCCTTCTCGACCAAAGAGACGACATCTCCCATACCGAGAATACGGGACGCCATTCGGTCGGGGTAGAACGGTTCGATTGCGTCCATTTTTTCCCCTGTTCCCACAAAGGTGATCGGAACGCCGGTAAGACTTTTCATGGATAGAGCTGCCCCGCCTCGAGCGTCGCCATCCAATTTGGTTAGGACGATACCCGTCAGCGGAGTCGCCTCATGAAAAGTCTTCGAGACATTTACGGCTTCCTGTCCGAGGGCGCTATCTGCAACCAGAAAGACTTCCTCTGGTTTGATTTGCCCTTTCAAGTCCCGAATCTCACCAATCAAGTCATCTTCAATTTGAAGTCTTCCAGCCGTATCGAAAATGACAGCGTCACATCCTTCAGACAAAAGAGCCTTTTCGCCGTTCTTTGCGATTTTGACCACTTTCTGGTTATCCCTCTCCGCGTAAACGGGAAAACCACCCTCTGAACCTAGAGTCTCGATTTGGTCGATCGCGGCCGGGCGATAGACGTCACAAGCGACTACTCCAGGAGTCATTCCTTTCTTCTGAAGGAGTTTGGCAAGCTTTGCTGTTGTTGTGGTTTTACCCGAGCCGTGAAGACCCACCATTAAAATCCGAAGAGGGCGAGCGGAAGTCAGCTCGGCCGAATCACTTCCCAGGAGATCCACCAGTTCGTCATTGATGATCTTTACGATCTGCTGACCGGGAGTAATCGATTTGGTGACTTCAACTCCTTCACTTTTCGCCTTTACCCGTTCGACGAACTCACGGGCGACTTTAAAGTGAACGTCCGCCGAGAGTAGGGCAGAGCGGACTTCTTTGAGGGCCTCTGCCATATTGTCTTCCGTTAATCTACCGACCCCCCGGATATTTCGGAGAGCACGGCTCATTCGGTCGGTTAGGCTTTCGAACATGGAGAGCAGTAAAGGATTAGAGGCAGGTTCCTACAATCAGAAATGAATTGTGGCATACGATTTGCCTTTCATCAGGGAACTGCGCTGATAGTTTAAGAACCATGCTTACGGAGGCAAAGAAAGAGGCTCTTCTCAAACTGATGGACGATGAAAGTCCGACAGTCCGCCGCGCTTTGCTTCAGGAGATTTCCAATGAAAATGAGGAGGGTGTTGGATTCTTGCAGGAGGTTGCAAGGCAGCCCGGGAGTGGTGTTGAGCAGTTCGCCCGGGATATCCTAAAAGCGATGGGTGCGGATGATCCGGATGGTGACTTCGTCAGTTTCATCCGTTCACTGCGCTATGAGCTGGAAACAGGATGCTTTCTTTTGGAAAGAACCGTTCACCCACACGTAGACTGGCGAGAGGTATCACGGTTTCTTGATGCTGTGTCCGCGCGTTGCGGTGAGTTTATCGATCCCGACTCCTCCACTTTCGAGAAATGCAAGCAGATCAATTTGGTTCTGTTTCACGAGTATGGGTTCGAGGGTGACGTGGAGCATTTCCATGACCCTGAGAACAACTTTATTCGCTCGGTGATTGAAAGGCGGCGGGGAATTCCCATTTCTCTGAGCATCATTTATCTTCTCGTCGCAGACCGGTGTCGGGTTTCCCTCGATCCTATCGGTGCCCCAGGCCGCTTCTTGTTGGCCAGCCTGAATGAGGACTCTCCTTTCTATATCGATCCTTTTGACCGGGGTCGGATTCGATCCGAGGATGAGGTCCGCCACATGCTTCTTACAAGAAACATTGAGGACGGGGCGGAATACCTGCTTCCGTCGCCAGTTGGCGAGGTGATTTGCCGAATTTGCCGCAATCTGGTTCATCAATACACGCTCAAAAACGATCTGAAAAGAGCCCGTCAATTTGCGGGTTACATTCAGGAATTCGAGCAGGCTTATGAGCGCGAATCCCCCTGAGGCAGTTTACGATCTCGGGGGGCTTCAAGAACTGTCAGCGCGTCCTAATCAGTTGGGTGTAGTCGGCTGGCCAGTAAGGCATTCGATCAGTCCTGCCATGCATCAAGCGGCATTGTCTGCCCTTAGCAGGACGGACGATAGGTTTTTGGATTGGACCTACAGTGCCTTCGAGTTGCCACCGGACGATCTTGAAGAAGCGATCACTCTTTTCCATGAGAAGGGATTTAGAGGCGTCAACCTAACAGTTCCGCACAAAGTCGATGTCCTTCCCTTCATCGATGAAATCGCTTCTGAGGCTCGAGGAATGGGCGCGGTGAACACAGTCGTTTTCGAAGGGGATCGAGTTCTCGGGTACAACACTGACGGCTATGGTTTGGAGAAGGCATTGGAGGAAGCCTTCGGGATCAGTCTAGAAGGACGCGAATTTCTTATCCTTGGGGCCGGAGGGGCAAGCCGAGCGGCTGTTGCCCAGTGTATTGCTTCTGGGGCAAACAGGGTGACGATTGCCAATCGAACCATTGAAAAGGCAGTTGGAATTGCTGATCGTTTTCGCGGATCTGAATCCAGTTGCATACTTGATGCAGTGACTCCGGATGAGCTGGGAGGGTTGATTCGAGCCGGGACGATAGTAATCAATGCGACCTCGCTTGGGCTCAAGGCTACTGATCACCTTCCATTGACCGTTTCAGACCTTCCAGAGAACTGCTTGTTTTTCGACATGATCTACAATCCCTCCCTTACTCCGTTCTTAGAGGCGGGTCGCGATCGTGGGTATCCAGTGTCGAACGGACTAGGCATGCTCGTGCACCAGGGCGTTAAGTCTCTTGAAACCTGGACAGGAAGACCGGTGGATGCAGCAGTCATGAGAGCCGCTTGCGCGGAAGCACTTTCTACTCCCTCCTAATTTACCAATAGGATTGATGAAGAGAGAACTCAGCGGGTGCAATTAAATCCACGAGGTAAGCTCATTAGTATTTCTGGAGGGACCACCTCCGCGTGGTCCGCGCGTCTGAGTGGTCGTCCAGCCGAAACAATTTGGACGGGACGGAGCCCGTCCCTCCCCCAAATACCCCGCATAAAAATTACATCCGAATGCAGCTGATCGTAATTACTTTTTTGGCTGTTCTACCTCCATTCGTAAGCCTAGCGGCATATGGGAGAGTCATTTTCGCAAAGACGAAAAGAGGAGAGTTCGTTTCTTCAGTAGTTTTTACTTTGGGTCTCACGGTCACCCTAGCTGTTGGGCTCGGATTTTATCTAGCTACAGAGTATTTGAGGGGTGCTTCAGGTGAAGCAGTAAGAGCCCCTAGTTGGCAGATTCTGTTTTTCTCACTAATCGCCGTCCCCGTAGGAGTGTCCTTTTCGCTCCTTGCTGTTGGAGCGAAGAAGCGCTTTCTAGACGTTGGCTCATGAACAGTTGCCGAACGCGAGGCTTTCGGTTGCTTTTCAAATCCTAGATATGCTCTTCTTCCGAGAGCCTCACTCAAAAATGACGCGCGCTCCCCTGCGGTAAGTGGCGTAGCTGTAAAACCAGTCGATAAGGACGAGAATACGATTGCGGAAGCCGATCAGGAAGACCAGGTGAACGAAAAGCCAGGCAAGCCAGGCGGGAAAACCGGAGAACTTTAGTTTTCCAATCTCCGCAATCGCTTTTGAGCGACCGATAGTCGCCATGTTTCCCTTGTTGAAGTAAACGAACGCTTTGCGCTTCTCCGGACTCTTCGGCGTGCCCGCTTTTATCTCCTCCTCAATAATTTTAGCGACATGCCTGGCAGTCTGCATCGCAGCGGGCGATACCCCTGGGACGATGTTCCCTTTCGCATCTTCAAGATGGGCTAGGTCTCCTATAGCAAATGTATTTGGGTAGCCTGGTATTGAGCAATCTGGTAGCACTTTGACCCTACCAGCGCGGTCCACTGGAACTCCTAACTGCCGCGTAAGGGGAACCGCTTGCACGCCCGCACCCCAGACGATCGTCTCAGCGTGGATGGTTTCATTGCCGACATCCAACTCGTGTCTCCGCACATCGGTAACGTTGTTCCCACACCGCACTTCAACTCCGAGACTTTCGATCTGCTTCGTGGCCTTCCGCGAGAGGGATTCGCTGTAGTTCCCTAGAATTCGATCTGTTCCTTCAATGAGTATCACTTGAATCTGTGATGGATCGATGTGGCGAAAGTTTTTTCGCAGAGCATTTTTTCCCAGTTCGGCGAGTGCGCCTGCCATTTCAACTCCAGTAGGACCACCGCCAACCACCAAAAATGTCATTAGTCGTTTTCTGCGAGCTTCGTCGGCTTCCATTTCCGCCATTTCGAAACACTTTAGAACATGACTACGAATTCGAACCGCGTCTTGGAGCGTCTTGAGACCGTAGGTGTGTTTTTCCCATTGGTCGTTTCCGAAAAAACTGGTCTGCGCTCCAAGAGCGAGAATCAAGAAGTCATATTCGTAGGTTCGCTTCTTCCCTTCGGCTTTGTTTTCGTCCAAAGAGATCGACTCTATCTCATCCAAGTAGGTTTCGACATGCTCCTTCTTCTGAAAAATTCCCCGAAGAGGCTGGGCGATCTGCGGTCCAGCAAGACCGCAGGTAGCTACTTGATAGAGCAGCGGTTGAAACAAATGATGGTTCTTATGGTCCACCAGCATGATCTTTGTGTTCTCGCCCGAGAAGCGGTTGCAAAATTCCATGCCTCCGAAACCACCACCCAGCACAAGTATGCTTTTCTTTTCTCTTTCTCCCATAGCTGAGAGGGTTCAGTGTCCCTCAAGAAACGCAAACTTCGTTTTCGATTTCGCTGGATTGACGCCGACACTGGTGAGGTGACAGTTTGAGAAATGGACAAGCCCGAAGTGATTGCCGTTTTAGACGTTGGAAAGACGAATAAAAAACTGGCTTTATACGACGTGGCACTCAACCCGGTCGACTTTCGGAAAATTGCTTTGAACCCAACTCCGACTGGAGACGGCCTCGAGTATGAGAAGACCGGGGAGCTTTTCGATTGGACTTGTCGTTCACTAGCGGAATATTCGCGCCAATACCAGATTCGTGGATTTGGAGTTACCACACATGGAGCAACCTTCGCGGCGGTAGACGAACAGGGTGATTTGGTTCATCCAGTTTTCTCCTACCTCAGTCCTGCTGGGAGTATGGTTGAAGAGGAGTTCTACCGAGAATTTGGAACGCCGGAGGAGATCCATGTGGAGACTTGCACACCACCGTTTGGCTTCGCAAATGTCGCCAAGCAGATCTTCTATCTGCAGAAGATGTTCCCCGAGGACTGGGAAAGAGCCGCTCATATCCTTTATTTTCCTCAATACATTGGATATCTCCTTACTGGAAACATTGCCGCTGACCCCACCTACCTCGGCTGTCACACATACCTCTGGAACCTCTCCGAGAATCGGCCCAGTGAAATAGCTAAGATTCTGGGGATTGATCGAATGATGCCTTCAAGAATTTCGGCGCCATGGGAAAAGCTGGGTAAAATTTCGACACGGGTTTCTGGTCGCTTCGGAATCGAGGGTGAAATTCCCGTGATGGTAGGCATACACGATTCAAATGCATCGCTGCTTCCATATCTGGCAAAAGACGTGGGGCAATTTACCCTCGTTTCAACGGGCACGTGGTGCGTCGCTATGACTCCGTCAGCCAACTTTGATTTCGCATCGGACGAGCTCGGGACAAAGACATTTTATATTCTCAGCGCTTTCAACCGTCCTGTGAAGGCGGCGATTTTTCCGGGAGGTTTGGAGTTTTCTGAATTTGCAGACATTGCAGGGGCCACTGAAGTCAAAGATCAATTGGTCCTGCGACAGGTATGTATTGAAAGAGAACTTTTTTTGACGGGTGGTTTGGTTGAGGACGCAAAAGCGTTTAGCCATTCTGAGCCTGGTCTCTACGTCGGTGACAAATTTGTAGAATTCAAAACGCTCAAAGAACAAGGACCAGAGGAATATGGAGTAACTGCGGATCAGCTTCTTTCGGCTCTTATTTTGTCAATAGCGATCCAGACTGTCGAGTTGTTGAACCATACGGGTCGAGCTGACGGGGGAGTGATTTTTGTTGAGGGCGGGTTTTCTGAGAATGATCTCTACTGCGGCCTTCTTGCCGCTCTGGTCCCCGGAAACAAGGTGAAACTGAGTGAAATGCGCGAGGCTACCTCGTTTGGAACGGCCCTGTGTGTCTGGAAAATGGTCGAAGAGGTGGAGCTAGGTGAGATCGCTTCCCGCTTTGAGCTGAAGACCAAGAGTGTTGAAGCAATCGAGGTCGATGGACTAGAGGATTACCGGGAGGCCTATCTAAAACTAGTCACTGCCGATTCGTGCAATTCCCCTTAGTCTGTGAGCGACTATCCCTCAAGTCTCCAACGGATCGCCCGCGAGGATCGTCCTCAGGAAAGGATGGAGCGTCATGGTGCGGGAGCTCTTAGTGATAGAGAGCTTCTCGCTCTTCTTATTCGCAGTGGAACGGCGGGTCACGATGTCATGGAGGTTTCCGAGCAACTGATTCATGAGGCGGGATCGGTCGCGCAGCTGGTGCGCTGGACAGCGGCTGATTTTCGCCGTGTGAAAGGAATCGGGCGAGTCAAGGCATTGCAGCTGGCAGCCATTATGGAAGTAGCCCGGAGGGCGATACTGCAGAGCGACCGCGAGAAACCAGTTGTCTTCGACGATCCGGAAAAGGTGTTTCTGTTTCTTCAGCCACTATCCAGTGGATTGGACGTAGAGGTATTCTGGGTTTTGGTGCTGAACCGCAAGAACCACATGATCCGTTCGGTTCAGGTGACGAAAGGGATCGCAGACGCCAGCCTTGTTCATCCTCGTGAAGTCTTTCGGGAGGTCATTCGCGAAGGCGGATCGGCGGCGATCGTCGCCCACAATCATCCAAGCGGTGATCCCTCACCCAGTGCCGCCGATATTCGGGTGACGAGGCACTTGCGGGAAGCGGCTAAAACTCTTGATCTATCCCTCCTGGACCACGTGGTGATCGGCAACAAAGCTGCTGATCCGTCCGGGATCGGATACTACAGCTTTTCGGACGCGGGAGTTTTGTAGCGTCTGTCTGTTTGAAGGCCCGGCCTCAATCGTCGCTCACAATCCGGAAAACGATTGCGGCTACCAGTGCTCCGCCAAAGTTTGCAATGAGGTAAATCCAGATCGCGCTCCATGGCAGTATACCGAGGGTCATACCGCCGATGGCCACTGCGGGGTTAAAGACTGCTGCTGAAACGGGTCCGACTGCGTAGGCACCGGCAGCCACAATTAGACCGATTGCGAGGCCATAGAAAGAATTTCCTTCCGTTCCTTTTGCAGTCGCGACGTTTAGGATGACGAACACGAGGGCGAAGGTGAATAGAAACTCCGCAAGGAGGGATGGTCCTGCTGGAATTGAGGCGGCTGCGAGCTCGGCGGGTGAGTGGACTAATCCAACGCAAATCGCCGCCAACACCGCAGCAACGATCTGCGCGACGAGGTAGGGGATCACCTCTGCGGAGCGAGTGTTGCCTCTTAAGTAAAGGGCAATCGTTACTGCCGGGTTGTAGTGGGCTCCGGAAATGTGACCACCTGCGTAGATCAGCGCGGTTAGGGTCGCCGCAATTGCAAGTGGTGCAAGAGCACCTGGAAATCCTGCGATTGCTGCAGTGCTTCCGACTGCGAAAACGAGAAAGAAAGTTCCGATGAACTCGACAATGGGTTTCTTCATAAGGTCTGATTGGCTATTCAACGGGCGAATGACAACCAGTTTCTCCATCGGCGAGCGTTATTGTTTGTGGGGAACCAATAAGAATTCTTTTGGGTTGTTGGGCCACGCGTTTCCTTTGGGAAGGACGACCTCTGTGTCGTCCGAGCGGTGGAGTGGTCTCCGGATCTAGTAGTCACTGAGTGGATGGGATTCGCGCTCCTACTTTTCTGGTTAAGACTTACGGACGAGACAGAGCTCACCCCTCCCGGTAGGTTCATTTGCTAAAGTGTCCCCACTAGTCTTTTTCACTCAGCTTTTCCTCCAATTTTCTCAAATAGGGCCACGAATAAAGACCGGTGGAGTGACCGTCTGAGAAGTGGAAACAGATCGCGTAGTTGCCGACTTTTTCCCATCCGACGATTTTTACTCCGGGGAAAAAGCGTGGGCCGTCTCCTCCGTGTCTTTGCCCGAGAATATCCACTTCACCCATATTTTCCGCGCTCGGGGACTTTTCCCTAAGGTATTCATGGGAAAAGTAGGTTTCGTGGCCGTCCGGCCAGAGAATGGCGAGTTCATCGCCGATGATTTCGAATTTTTTGGGTGCCTTTTCCATATTTGTTGAGAAAAAAGAAAAATCGGGGATTGACGAGGGTTTTGGTCAATCTCATTCTTTATCGCTTTCGTCCACAAACACACCTTCAAAACACCCGCACAAACCTAATCCCAAAAGGCAAATTCGCCGCCCTTGTAGCTCAGTCGGCAGAGCGCGTCCTTGGTAAGGACGAGGTCGGCGGTTCAAATCCGCTCGAGGGCTCCATTTTCACAACAATCTAACTCGATAACAAGCACGAATCCATCTCATGGCTAAGGAATCATTCGAACGCACGAAACCCCACCTCAACGTGGGAACCATCGGTCACGTCGACCACGGTAAAACTACGCTCACGGCAGCGATTCTCCACACCCAGGCGGGTAAGGGATTGGCTGAGGCGAAGAGCTACTCGGACATCGCCAAAGGCGGTACGGTTCGGGATGCCTCCAAGATCGTGACCATTGCTGTGTCTCACGTAGAGTATGAGTCTGACAAGCGGCACTACGCACACGTCGACTGCCCAGGCCACGCGGACTTCGTGAAAAACATGATCACGGGTGCTGCGCAAATGGACGGAGCCATTCTCGTGGTTAGCGCTGCTGACGGACCTATGCCGCAGACCCGCGAGCACATTCTTCTGGCTCGCCAGGTCGGCGTGCCTAACATCGTGGTTTTCCTGAACAAGGTCGACCTTCTCGATGACGAAGAGCTTCTCGAGCTCGTCGAAATGGAAATCCGCGACCTTCTTTCCAAATACGAGTTCGACGGTGACAATATCACCATCGTCCGTGGTTCGGCGCTTGCTGCCCTCGAAGACAAGCCGGAAGGCCAGGAAGCGATCCAGAATCTCATGGATGCGATCGACTCGGACGTTCCCGAGCCAGAGCGCGCCGTAGACAAGCCTTTCCTCATGTCTGTCGAAGACGTCTTCTCGATCACTGGTCGTGGAACTGTTGCCACCGGTCGTATTGAGCGTGGTCAGGTCAAGGTTGGTGAAGAAGTCGCCATCGTTGGTCTCGAAAAGGAAGGCAAGACCACCGTCACCGGTGTGGAAATGTTCCGCAAGACCCTTGATTCGGGTCAGGCTGGCGACAACGTGGGTCTACTTCTTCGTGGAGTGGAGAAGGACGCAATCGAGCGCGGCCAGGTTTTGGCAAAGCCCGGTAGCATCACTCCTCACATGAAGGCTAAGGCTGAGATCTATGTTCTGACGAAGGACGAAGGTGGACGGCACACTCCATTCTTCAAGGGCTACCGCCCGCAATTCTTCTTTGGAACGGCTGATGTCACCGGTATTGTCGAGCTTCCCGAAGCTGTCGAAATGGTGATGCCGGGCGACAACCTCGGTATCAATATCGTGCTTCAGAAGCCGATCGCCATGGAAGCCGGACAACGGTTCGCTATCCGCGAGGGTGGTCGGACGATTGGCGCGGGTCGAATCGCGGAGGTAACCGAGTAAGTTTCGTTTCCATCAGAGTTTGTTTTTCGGGTGCCGAAGGCGCGATTTTCGTGTCTTCGGCATTCGTTCTAAAAAAATACGAGCAATAACCAGATCAGGGAGAATAGCTCAACTGGTAGAGCAACGGTCTCCAAAACCGTAGGCTGGGGGTTCGAGTCCCTCTTCTCCCGCCACTGTTTTTCCTGTAATCACCGATGAAAAATCCATTCCGCTCAATCCGCACATTCTGGAAGGAGATGATGATCGAACTCCGGAAAGCCTCGTGGCCAACCCGCAAGGAACTCCGCGAGTACACTATCGTTGTGCTGATTGGGGTAGCGATTTTGGGAGCCTTCATTGGAGTTTCTGACTTTTTCCTCCTTAATTCGATTGAGCTGGTTACCGAGTGGACCCGTCCGACTCTGTAATCCACCGTCCTTTTCACGAAAACATGGTATCCAACACCACCATAAGCGGCCACCGCTGGTTTGCAGTCCAAACGCTTTCCAATCAGGAGCAGAAGGCAAAGTCGTATCTGGATAAGTTTGTCGAGATTGAGGAAATGGGAGATCGGATTTCTCAAGTGCTCATGCCCACCGAAACCGTTACGGAGGTGAAGAGCGGCAAGAAGTCTCAGCGCACGCGGAAGTTCTATCCCGGCTACATCTTTGTCGAGATGCGCCTCTATGATGATGATGGAAACTTGGACCAGGAAGCGTGGTATTTTGTTAAAGATGCTCAGGGAGTGATCAATTTCGTAGGCGGTGAGCGGCCAGTTCCTCTAAAAGCAGATGAGATTGACCGCATCCAGAAGCAAATTACGGACGCACAGGGCAAGGAGCGCCCGAAGGTAGAGTACGAAGCGGGCGACGAGGTGAAGATTAACGACGGACCGTTTTCGAATCTCACTGGAAAAATCGACGAAGTGGACCCGGAGCGGGGTCGACTCAAGGTCTCGGTATCAATTTTTGGACGGTTTACCCCCGTCGACCTGGAATATTGGCAGGTTGAAAGGGTCGAAGAGTAAGGATTATCGATGTCTAAGAAAGTTATTGGAGAAATTCGGCTGCAGTTGCCTGCAGGAGCGGCTAATCCCGCTCCACCCGTGGGTCCCGCTTTGGGTGCTCAGGGAGTAAACATCATGGCATTTTGTAAGGATTTTAATGCCCGCACCAAAGAGCAGGCAGGCACGGTCCTCCCTGTGGTCATCACGGTTTACGCAGATCGCTCTTTCAGCTACATTCTCAAGAGCCCACCGGCTCCGGTATTGCTCAAGAAAGCGGCTGGTATTGCAAAGGGCTCCGGTGTGCCGAACCGCGACAAGGTGGGCAAGGTGACTCGCAAGCAGATCGACGAAATTGTCGCGGTGAAGAAGAACGATTTGAACGCCAGCGATCCGGATCAGGCCGCCAAGATTATCATGGGGACCGCCCGCAGTATGGGGATCGAGGTAGAGGGCTAATCCCACAAAGACTACAGAAAAACGAATCGAGGAGAGTAAAATGGCCACAGCAACACGCAGTAAACGCTACCGAAAAGCAGCGGAACTCGCTCCAGAGACCGAGTCTCTTGGGTTGAAAGACGCAGTAGCGGTCCTCCAGGGCCTGCCCAAAACCGCTTTTGACGAAACCGTTGAGCTTCAAGCAAGACTCTACGTCGACCCGAAGCAAAGCACCCAAATGGTCCGGGGCACCGTCAGCCTTCCCCACGGTTCAGGAAAAACCGTTCGTGTGATCGCCTTTACCGACAACGTCGAAGATGCGAAGAAAGCAGGAGCCGACGAAGCTGGACTGACCGACCTGATCGAAAAGGTGCAGGAAGGTTGGATGGATTTCGACGTAGCGGTTGCCACGACTGCTGCAATGAAAGAAGTCCGCAAAGTGGCCCGCGTTCTCGGACCTCGTGGTCTGATGCCGAATCCGAAGGCTGGCACAGTTTCCGACAATCTTTCAGAAGCCGTTCAGGCGGTCAAAGCCGGACGCGTTGAGTTCAAAATGGACAAGACGGCTAACGTCGCAATCGTGATTGGAAAGCGTTCTTTCACTGCCGATCAGGTCGAGGAAAACGCTTTAGCGGCGATCGAAGTTCTTGGCAAAGCACGCCCCGAGACTCTTCGCGGAAAATTCATCAAGAGCCTCACCCTCAGCTCTACCATGAGCCCCGGAATCGCTCTTTCGCCTTCGACCTACGACAAATTTTAAGGAGATTCGAAACCATGAGACCTGAAAAAGAACTCCTCGTTAGCGACGTTGACGGACATCTCGATAAGTCCGACTACGTCTTCCTGACGAATTATGAGAGCATCACCGTTGAGGAGACCGAGTCTTTGCGGGAACTTCTGGCTGCCGAAAGCGCCGAGTTTCACGTAGTGAAGAATAGCATCTTGAATCTCGCCCTACGCCGTCGGGAAAAGCCGGACCTCAAAGAGCACCTCAGCGGACCGACTGCGATTATCGTGGGTGGTGAGAATCCCTCCGGTGTGGCCAAAGTCCTCAAGAAGTTTTTCGAGGACAAGGAGAAAGTGGAGATGAAGGTTGGAATCCTCGGAGACCAAGCCTTCTCAGCGGAGGATCTCGTCAAACTCGCCGACCTTCCTGGGTTGGAAGAGCTACAGGCGAAATTTCTTTCTCTTCTCAACACTCCTGCTCAGCGGTTTGTCTCGGTAGTCAACGCCGTTCCGCAGAGCGTGGTCAACCTATTGAAGGCAAAAGCCGACCAAGGAGGAGCAAACTAGAATTTCTATCGGAGGACGTTCCTCCGGTGAAGAAACAGAACAATAAATAACCAAGAGTGAAGCGGGTAGGGGAATTTCCCTTAAAACGATTTCTCTGAATCACTATCCGCTCAGGAGGTAAACATGGCAGACATCACTAAAGAAGAAGTAATTGATTGGCTTAGCGCGCAGTCGGTCCTCGATATCGCAGGACTCGTCAGCGAGCTCGAAGAAAAGTGGGGCGTGAGTGCTGCAGCACCTGTTGCTGTAGCCGCTGGCGGAGCAGCCGCCGCAGGCGACGCACCCGCAGCCGAGGAGAAGGACGAATTCGACGTCATCCTCGCGGACTTCGGAGGCAACAAGATCGCCGTTATTAAGGAGATCCGCGCAATCACCGGACTTGGCCTGAAAGAGGCCAAGGAACTGGTTGAAGGCGCTCCCAAGCCAGTCAAAGAAGCCACCACGAAGGACGAAGCGGCCGAGATCCAGAAGAAGCTCGAAGCCGCCGGTGCCAAAGTGGAGGTCAAATAATATCGAAAGCTTTTTTCCACAGAACCATTTCCAGCCAGACCGCGCAGGTTTATCCTGCGCGGCTGTGCTGTTTTAATAGATCCGCCTTAAACGCTCCCGTTTGAATCCAAGCCCAACCGCCAGCACCACCGCTATCATGTCTGAACGCATCAACTTCGGAAAACTGCAAGAGGTCATCGAACCACCCAATCTGATCCAAAACCAGATCGACTCGTTCAACGAGTTTCTGCAACTGGAGGTCGCTCCCGGACAGCGGCAAAACGTCGGTTTACAGTCCGTTTTCCGCGATTTGTTCCCGATCGAAAGTTACGACGGCCGCTGCATGCTCGACTTTTCAAGCTACAAGCTGACCGATCCAAAGTATTCAGAGATCGAGTGTCTCCGCGACGGGGTGACTTATTCCGTCGGCCTCTACGTCAAATTCTCCCTCCGCGAGGAAGAACAGATGAAGGAAGAGGAGATCTACATGGGAGAACTCCCGATGATCACCACTCGCGGTAGCTTCATCATTAATGGGGCCGAACGCGTCATCGTTTCCCAGCTACACCGTTCACCGGGTCTCTGCTTTGAACAGGCTCCGCATACCAGTGGCAAGATGCTGCATTCTTTCCGGATTATCCCGGATCGAGGAACGTGGCTGGAAGCACAGTTTGACCAAAACGATCTTCTCTACGTCTATCTCGATCGCCGTCGCCGGCGTCGGAAGTTTCTCATCACTACGCTTTTGCGGGCGATGGGTTACAGCTCCGATTTCGACATTTTGAATCTTTTCTATGAGCTCAAGGACCTCTCTGTTGCCGAGGGTCTCAAGATGGAAAACGTTTCCAACCTGATCCTCGTCGAGGACATCGTCGATGCAGAGAAGGGTGTCGTTCTTGCCCGTGCGTTTGAGCCACTCACCCGCACCACGATCCGCTCTTTCGAGAAGGCTGGCATCACGAAGATTTCGGTCATTGATACCACTTCGGATGAGGGACTGATCGTTCGATGCCTCAAAAAGGATCCGACCCGCAACGAGGAAGAAGCGCTCAAAGATATTTACAAGCGTCTCCGCCCCGGCGAGCCGCCTACGACTGCCAATGCGAAGGCACTGTTGAAGCGTCTGTTGCAGGATCCGAAGCGCTATGATTTGGGCCGTGTGGGTCGTTACAAGATCAACCAAAAGCTGAATCTTTCGACTGATCTCGAAAACCGCGTGATGAACGTGGAGGATATTGTCGAATCCACCCGCTACCTCATCAAGTTGAAGCGCGGTGACGGATATGTGGACGACATTGATCACCTCGGCAGCCGCCGCGTGCGAACCGTAGGTGAATTGCTCGCCAACCAGTGCCGGATTGGTCTCGCCCGGACCGAGCGTCTCGTAAAAGAGAGAATGACTCTGCTCGACCAGAGCGTCGACTCGATCATGCCTCAGAAGCTGATCAACCCGAAGGCTCTCAGCACGGTCATCCGCGACTTCTTTGCGCGGAGCCAGCTGTCCCAGTTCATGGACCAAATCAATCCTTTGGCCGAGCTGACGCACAAGCGCCGCTTGTCCGCATTGGGACCGGGAGGTTTGAATCGGGAGCGTGCCGGATTCGAAGTCCGCGACGTGCATCCAAGTCACTATGGACGGATCTGCCCGATTGAAACACCTGAAGGTCCGAACATCGGTTTGATCAACTCGCTTTCGACCTACTCGAAGGTCAATGAGTTTGGCTTCATCGAGACGCCCTTCCGCACCGTCAAAAACGGCAAGGTCAGTGACGAGGTCGTTTACCTCAATGCCGACCAGGAGGAGCCTCACGTAATTGCGCAGGCGAACTCCGAACTCGATTCCAAGGGTAACTTCGTTGGCAAGGTGACCTGCCGTTTCCGTGACCAGATTCTCGAAGTCGAAGGAGACCGCGTCGACTACATGGACGTGTCTCCGAAGCAGGTCGTTTCGGTGGCTGCTGGTTTGATTCCGTTCCTCGAGCACGACGATGCGAATCGCGCGCTCATGGGATCGAACATGCAACGCCAAGGGGTGCCGCTCCTCCAGACGGAAGCTCCCTTTGTCGGAACCGGTATCGAGGCCCGTGTCGCTAGTGATTCGAAGACCGTCATCCGGGCCGAAGCCAAAGGGATTGTCGCATCTGTCGATGCACGTCGGATCATCATCACTGAGGACGGCGAAGTCAGTACCAAGCTGGCCCGCAACCCTAAGAGTGATCCAAACAGAGGCACCTACGTTTACCACCTCCGCAAGTTCATCCGTTCGAACGCAGGCACCTGCTTCAACCAACAGCCCCGTGTCTTGAAGGGTCAGAAGGTGGAGCCGGGTACCCTCCTCGCAGACGGTGCGGCGACCGACGAAGGGGATCTCGCGATCGGACGGAATGTTCTCGTGGCCTTTATGCCGTGGAACGGTTACAATTTTGAGGACGCGATTCTCTTGAGCGAAAAGATGATCAAGGACGACGTCTTCACTTCGATCCATATTGAGGACTTCGAAGTGACTGCCCGTGACACCAAGCTCGGACCCGAAGAAATCACTTACGACATCCCGAACGTGGGCGAGGAAGCTCTCCGCAACCTCGACCACAACGGGGTGATCCGCGTCGGTGCGGAAGTGAAGCCGGGCGACATCCTTGTCGGTAAGATTACACCGAAGAGCGAGACCGAGCTGGCTCCGGAAGAGAAATTGCTTCGCGCGATCTTCGGGGAGAAGGCCGCAGACGTTAAGGACTCCTCGCTTGTTGTTCCTTCGGGCGTCAATGGGATCGTCATGGACGTCAAGGTTTCGACCCGCGTGGAAGGCGAGTCGGAGAAGCTCTCCGCTTCCGATCGCAACCGTCAGAAGAAGAAGATCAACGAAGACTACAAGGTTCAGTACGAGCGCCTGCGCGAAGAGCTGACCGAGTCTCTTTCGAACATTCTTCTCGGGGAAAAGATCCCACTCGACGTGAAGAACTCCGAGACCGGTGACCTGATCATTCCGGCAAACCGGAAGATCACGAAGACCCTTCTGCGGAAACTTGCACAGGTTTCGAAGCACATCGAAATCGATCCTTCGCCGGTCCGCATCAAGATCATGGAGATCGTCAAGAGCTTCCAAACGAAGTTCGACGAAATCGAAGGAGATCGCGACCGCCGGATCACGGCAGTAGAGCAGGGCGACGACCTCGAGCAGGGGGTCATCAAGAGCGTTAAGGTTTATGTCGCGACCAAGCGTAAGATTCAGGTTGGTGATAAGATGGCGGGTCGTCACGGGAACAAGGGTGTGGTTGCCCGCATCGTTCCCGAGGAAGACATGCCGTTCCTCCCTGATGGAACTCCGATTGAAATCTGCCTGAACCCTCTCGGGGTTCCGAGCCGGATGAACGTGGGACAGGTCCTCGAAACTCACCTTGGCTGGGCTTGTAAGAAGCTCGGCATCAAGGTAGCGACACCGATCTTCGACGGGATTCCCGAGGAGAAGGTCCGCGGCTACCTGAGAGACGCCGGACTTCCTGAAAGTGGAAAGAGCGACCTCTACGACGGTCAGACCTGCGAGAAGCTCGACCAGAAAGTCGTGGTCGGCTACATCTACATGCTGAAGCTCAACCACCTCGTCGCGGAGAAGATCCACGCCCGTGCGGTTGGACCTTACAGCCTCATCACCCAGCAGCCTCTCGGCGGAAAGGCCCAATACGGTGGCCAGCGTTTCGGGGAGATGGAGGTCTGGGCCCTCGAAGCTTATGGGGCGGCATACACTCTGCAGGAGCTACTCACCGTAAAGTCTGACGACGTTCAAGGCCGGACGAAAATCTACGAGTCTCTCGTGAAGGGTGACCGCAGCCTCTCCGCCGGAACGCCGCAGTCGTTCAACGTTTTGATGAAAGAGATCCAAAGTCTTTGCCTCGATGTGAAACGTGGTAAAGTTACCATGTCGCTGTAACCGCAACCGCCTAAGGAGAAATTGAAATGAGTATGAGTATGGAAGAAAGTAGCGGAACCCTCACCGCCGAACCAGAGGAACTCTACAACAGTGTCTCAATCGCGATTGCCTCTCCGGAGTCGATCGAGAGCTGGAGCAGTGGCGAAGTCCGGAATCCCGAGACGATCAACTACCGGACCTTCAAGCCGGAGCCGGGCGGCCTCTTTTGCCAAAAGATCTTCGGACCGGTCCGCGATTACGAGTGCGGATGCGGAAAGTACAAAGGGATCAAGTTCAAGGGAATCGTCTGCGAACGCTGCGGAGTCGAAGTCACGGTCTCCCGCGTGCGACGGGAGCGGATGGGTCACATCGACCTCGCCGTTCCGGTAACCCACATTTGGTTCCTCAAGAGCATGCCCAGTCGTTTGGGTCTGCTCCTCGACATGACCGCCCGTAGCCTCGAGCGCGTCGTCTACTACGAGAACTACATGGTAACCGATCCCGGCCGGACTCCTCTCGAGCCGCGCCAGTTGCTGACCGAACAGGAATTCCTGCAGGCCCAGGACGAATACGGTGAAGACGCTTTCGTCGCCAAGATGGGTGCCGAAGCCGTCCACGAAGTGCTCGAAGGCATGGAGCTGGAGCCTCTCGTTGACGAGCTGCACGAGCAGATGCACGCCACCCGGTCGAAGCAGATCAAGAAAAAGCTCTCGAAGCGCCTCAAGGTCATCCAAGGCTTCATCCATTCCCAGTCGGATCCGAGCTGGATGGTCCTCAAAGTTCTTCCGGTCATCCCACCGGATCTTCGTCCGCTCGTTCCTCTCGAAGGCGGCCGTTTTGCGACTTCCGACTTGAACGACCTCTACCGTCGGGTGATCAACCGGAACAACCGTTTGCGGAACCTCCTCCAGTTGAAGACTCCGGACGTGATCATTCACAATGAGAAGCGGATGCTGCAGGAAGCGGTGGACGCTCTCTTTGACAACGGTCGTCATGGCCGCGCGGTTACTGGCGCTGGAAACCGTCCGCTCAAGTCCTTGAGTGATATGCTCAAGGGGAAGCAGGGTCGTTTCCGCCAGAACCTTCTCGGGAAGCGCGTCGACTACTCCGGTCGTTCGGTGATCGTGATTGGTCCCGAGCTGAAGCTCAACCAGTGCGGTCTTCCGAAGAAAATGGCCCTCGTTCTCTTCGAGCCATTCATCATCCGTCGCCTGAAGGAGCTGGGCTTTGTCCACACCGTTCGGGGTGCGCGTAAGATGATTGAAAAGCGCTCGCCGGAAGTCTGGGACATTTTGGAAGAAGTGACCAAGGGTCATCCGGTCCTCCTCAACCGTGCGCCAACCCTCCACCGTCTCTCGATTCAGGCGTTCGAGCCGGTCTTGATTGAAGGCGACGCGATTCGTGTTCACCCGCTCGTCTGTACCGCTTACAATGCGGACTTTGACGGGGACCAGATGGCGGTCCATGTTCCTCTCTCCATCGAGGCGGTTATGGAAGCCAAGATGCTGATGATGGCGACGAACAACATCTTCTCGCCCTCCAGCGGAAAGCCGATTCTGACTCCCTCTCAGGACATCGTGTTGGGTTCCTACTACCTCACGATGGAGCCAAAGGAAACGCCGGCCGAAGGAGATCACGTTCCGCTCATGGCGAGCGTTGAGGAAGTCATGGTCGCCGAGGCCGAGCACGTTCTCAAGAAGCACGACTGGATCGACATCCAAAACCCGGACTACGGCAAGAAGACCACTTTCGGAAAGCCCGAGAAGAAGATCCTCCGCACGACCGTGGGTCGCGTGATCTTCAACACGATCTGGCCAGACGAAGTCGGTTTCTACAACGACCTCGCACCGAAGGGTAAGCTGGGCGATCTCATTCTCGCGACTTACAACGAGACTGGACAGGAAGAGACGATTGAGACTCTCGACCGCTTGAAGGAAGTTGGTTTCAAGACCGCGACCCGTGCCGGTATCTCAATCGGTATCGACGATATGATCATTCCTCCGGCGAAGCCGAAGATGATCACCGAGGCCCGCAAGCAGATCGATGGCGTGGAGAAGCAATACCGGAAGGGTCAGCTGACCCCGGGTGAGCGCTACAACAAGATCATCGCGATCTGGTCGAAGCTGACTGACGATATCGCCGAGGCGGTTTACACCGGTCTCGAAGCAAGCTCGACGGTTGAAAACGTCAACCCGGTCTTCCTCATGATGCACTCCGGTGCGCGGGGGAACAAGCAGCAGGTTCGTCAGCTCTGCGGTCAGCGTGGTCTGATGGCGAAGCCGTCCGGTGATATCATCGAACGTCCGATTCTTTCCTCGTTCCGTGAAGGTCTCTCCGTTCTCGAATACTTCATCTCGACCCACGGTGCCCGTAAGGGTCTCGCGGATACCGCCTTGAAGACCGCAGACGCCGGATACCTGACCCGTAAGCTCTGCGACGTGGCAATGGATTGCATTACCACCGTCGAGGATGATGGAAACCGGAACGGGATCTGGAAGCGTCCGATCATGGACGGTGACGAAACAATTGTTGGCCTCGCCGAACGGATTGTTGGACGTACCTCCGCGGAGAACGTTCCCAATCCGACCGAGCCTTCGGAACTACTCGTCAAGGAAGCCGAACAGATCGACGAAGCGACCGCGAAGCGGATCGAGACCCTCGGTATCGAGCGCGTGAAGATCCTCTCCCCGCTAACCACTCGTCAGCGCGACGGAATTACCGCCAAGGAGTATGGAATCAACCCAGCCTCCAGCCGGACTGTCGACATCGGAACCGCTGTAGGAATCATCGCTGCCCAGTCCATCGGTGAGCCGGGAACTCAGTTGACCATGCGTACTTTCCACATCGGGGGGATCGCCAGTCAGGTGTTGCGTGATCCGAAGATCGTCATCCGGAAGGGTGGTAAGATCAGCTTCTCCGAAGACCTCCGTAAGGTGGAAACCGCAGACGGACGTTTCGTAGTCCTGAACAAGACCGGTTCGATCATCGTTTCCGATGAGAAAGACAAGGAAGTCGAGAACTACAAGATTCCGGTCGGATCAATTCTCTTCGTCAACGACGGGGAAGAAGTCGCTCCGGGAACCCTGCTTTGCGCATGGGACCCTCACAGTGTTCCGATTCTCTCCGAAAAGGGAGGTAAGATCGGCTTCCGGGACATGATTCCGGGCGTTACCATCAAGCGCGAGCAGGACCCTGAGTCTCAGGGGATCACCAGCGTCGTCATCGAGCACAAGGAAGACTTGAACCCTCAGGTCCTCATCCTCGATGAGAAGGGCAAGGAAATCGCCACTTACGCGATTCCGGTGGGAGCACAGATCGTTGTGGAAGAAGGCGACGAAGTGGATCGCGGAACGTGGATTGCGAAGACTCCGCGTCAGGCGTCCAAGACCCAGGACATTACCGGTGGTCTTCCGCGAGTGGCCGAGCTTTTCGAAGCCCGTTGCCCGAAGGATGCGACCGACATGGCCAAGATTGATGGTCGTGTGGTCATCTCCGGAACTGTCCGCGGGAAGCGTCGTCTCTTCGTCACGAAGAAGGATCCCGAGGAAGTGGCCAGCGAAGGCATCACGAAGGATGATGAGGAAACCGAAGAACACCTCATCCCACACGGCAAGCACCTTATCGTGCAGCCGGGTGACTACGTGACCAAGGGCCAGCACCTCACCGAGGGCGCAGCCGATCCGCATGAAATGCTCGAAATCCTCGGGCCGAACGCGGTTCAGGAATACCTCCTTACCGAGATTCAGAAGGTCTATCGCCTCCAAGGGGTGACGATTAACGACAAGCACATCGAAGTCATTCTCTCTCAAATGCTGCGGAAAGTGCGGATCACCGATCCGGGCGACTCCGAGTTCTTCTGGGGGGAACAAATCGACCGCTTCACCTTCATGGAAGAGAACGAGCGTCTGGAAGAAGCCGGTGGTAAGCCAGCCGAAGCCGAGCCGGTACTCTTGGGGATTACCAAGGCCTCGATCGAAACGGAAAGCTTCATCTCCGCCGCCTCCTTCCAGGAAACCACCCGCGTCCTTACCGACGCGGCCACCCTCGGCAAGGTCGACGGACTGAAAGGCTTCAAGGAGAACGTGATCATGGGTAACCTAATCCCCGCCGGTTCCGGCCTCCCCACCTATCGCCACCTAAAGATCGACACCCTAGGCCTCGACGCCGAAGAGGTGCCGGAAGACGAAACGAGCGAGCAAGCCGTCTAGGAGGTTTCGAGATAAGAAATTTCAAGGCGTCTCTCCGAGAGGGGAGGCGCCTTCTTTGTGTTCTGAGGCCGCTTTCTCTGACCATAAGAGAGGACTTATCGAGAATGCTTCTATCGCTGAGGCGAGCACAAGCATGAAAACTTTGACCCCATTGGTTTCCTTCAAAATTTCAATATCAGTCTTCCCCAAGATAGCTTCTCAAGATTCCCATAAGCAGCCAAACTATTCTAAACGAAGCTGCTGCTGAGAATGCACCCAGGCCTAACCAAAATACAGCGACGTAGTTTCCCCAAGGAAAAGTAAAAGCGATCAGGATTACGCTGAAAACAATCAGGCCGATGGTAGCCGTTATTGCGGTTCTGAAGTATGCTACAAGAATTTTAATGTGCCCGTCTCTTCGGAGAATTCTAACAACCGTTGAGTCCTTTACAGCTATCAGAATCGATATCGCACCTGCTAAGAATCCGACAGCGGTTGAGGCAACGCTCACAGATAATGGTAACAGCTTATCAATCTGTGGTTTGGTGTTGAGAGAGAGAACTACGATGGCTGTCAAAACGCCAACCACGAAAGGAAACCGCCGTTCCGCAAAACGCTGCAGAAGGTCGCGAGTATCGCCATGGTTTTTCACGGCATCTTACAGTCTTTACATCTGAATCTCACGGGCGGCTCTGATTGCGGCGTTCTTAAGAGTCTTCCATGTTAGAGTGCGGGTCGCATTCTCAATATCTTGCCAATTCTGGACCGAAAAATTCAGCAAAGGAATCTTCTCTGCTCGTTCGGTCCCTTCGACGTTCGCATGTATGTCCAGAGCGTCAAGAGCGATTTGGTGTTGCTCTGCTTCGGCGATTATTTGCTCCGCATCGCTGATAACACTACTTTTACTCAGGTGGTCATTCTTACCCGCCTTTGCAGATATACTGAGCTTCACCACAGCGCCTCCAACTGAGCTGGCTGCCTTAATGGCCCCACCTATAGAACCGCTACTTGTTTGAGGAATTTTGCCGTCAGAGGGCATCTGAAATTTAAGATCCATCCGATTTAGCCAACTAGATTTCTTCACTCGTTCGAGTGCGTCTGTTCGAATAACTGGTGTGACGTGCACTACACCTTTCTCTGCGAAAGCCGAGAGATACCTTTGGAAGTTTCCGATCACTACAGAACTCTGGATTCGAGAATACACCAGACGATCCTTCTCGGGAAGATATAGAAACCCTGTTGGTTCCGCTAGACTCTCTTCGGAATCCAATCCAAGGTCAGAAAGAGGGCTCCCCTTTCGAACTTTTGAGGGAAGTGCCATGCTCCGCAATTGAGCAAGACAACCAGCAAAGTATTTCTTCCCACCTATCACTACTCTTTCTAACTCTTCGAGTCTGATGGTTCTTCCGTTCACGGCTTTCTCTCTTTTGTCAAGAGGCTTGCTGGCGATTTCGAGAAGTATCCTCCTCAAGTGTCACCTTGCTGCTTTGATCCGTTGTCGCGGAGTAGAGGTAGAAGTTCATCTTCCTGTCCATGTGACGTCAGACTGATCTTTCTGGAGAACGAGCGCAAGTTTATCCGAAAAGTTCCATGCCCAAGCGGGAACGAAAAGTGGTCAGCAACGTAAACTTTCAAAAATGTTGACTGAGCAACTACGTGCCTTCGATTAGAATGCATTAGCGAAAAAGATTTGGATCGAATGCGCGGGAGCGTTATACCTTACCCTCAGTCGTGGAGAATTCCGGATCTCGATCTTTGAGAGCGAAGTGGCCCGGAAGAGTTTTCTGACGGAGTCGTAAAGGCGAGGTTTGGGTGTTCGCACTCGCTCGACGGCTTCGGGAAAAGTACTTTGCACCAATGGATCGACACGCGTTTACAAATGGAAACCCGTGATAGCGTGAGTAGTTTGATCAGCAGGCACCGGAAATTGGGGAGGGAGAAGTGTTTTGACCTTCTCCAAAATCAAGAAATCGTGGACTGATCCCGTGTCACGCTTCCTTTTGAGGCTGTATCAACTCCCGGGGTTCTGCGATCTCCCCTACGGCCTGCAGCCTTCTCTGTGTACGCTTCACAGATGCTGTTCCACCGCCCGTTGCCTCTCTTGCAAAGCTCACGGTTCGACCTCCTAAATCAGGGTCATTCTCTTTTGGCGATTTAGCTCACATCCGCGCAACATTCGATATATTATACTGGTTAGGTTTTTAATAGCCGGGATCTTCCCCTAGCAGGAAACGCCTCGCTTTGCTCGGCGCACAAGAGTCAAGACCTGATGTCTTCTGAGATCCTTGTCGGTAACGGAGGTTTCCGAGAGGTAGTGTCCAGAAAGTTGGTGTAGCTCGTGCAATGCTTCTAGCCTCAGACCTACCGACTTTGCATTCTTCGCGTAAAAAATTTCAGAAAATCGCAGATTGTGGAATTAAACCTGCTCGAGGGTTTTAATGCCCAAAGCTCATACTAACTTTTTCACCAAAATCTTTTTCGGTAGATTCTTATCGTAAAGATCTTTTTATAGTGCTACTTTTGTTTTATTCCTTATTCTTAATGATCCGGTAGGTGACAAGTGCGATGAATAATCAACTTTAGCTAGGTTTGTTGCTGCTGTAATTAATTGTTTTAGTGATCTTATCTATATCGACAGATTCGTATAAGTAGCTTAAATATCAAGAGTAGAGTTCCGGTCAAAAATGATGTTAGTGTCCGATATTCTGATCAGATTCCTTCAATAATCCTTTAAGTCTACGTAAACTTAGAGAAGATTAAATAGAATGATAAAAAAATCACTCCGGATAAGAATGAATCGAGAATTCTCTGACTTCAGTGATTCTGATAGAGTTGAATTTCTATCTGATTTATCGAAAATCTCTGGATGTCCGGTAGACGAAATTGCAGATGTTAGGTTTTCTTCCGGATGTGTAATTTTCGATGGAGACCTAGACAATGAAGCTGTCAAAAGATTAATTGAATACTTTGAAATTGGAAGCTCTTTCGACGGGGAAGTTCCAAGCCAATTGCAGGACTTTTTAGAGTTTTGTAAAAAATGGTCTGTCGACTCCTTGCATTCGCATTTTAGGATAAGAGTCGAAGAAGAGAAAAAAGCACCTGAGAAACAAAAGGACTCGGTTCTTTTTATTCATGGTTGGTGTGGTGGTGAAGACTCGTTCGGGGATATGCCAAGCTACATATCAGAGAACGTAGACTGCCAAATAGGCTTATATACCTATCCTACCGGTATCTGGAGAAAATCACCCTCGCTAGAAATGATTGCACGGAACTTCGACAACTGGGTTAGAAACAATGTAAAAGCTCAACGAATTGCTATTGTGGCACATAGTATGGGCGGTGTCGTGGCTCGTCGTTTTGTGTCACTCCAGTTCGAACGTGAGGACCGGATTGATAGATTAGTCCGACTTTTTGTCTTCATTGCATCTCCTCACAATGGAGCAAATCTGGCAAATATAGGTAAGCATGTGCCAACATTAAGAAAAGCACAGCTCAGAGATTTAGCCACTGATTCAAGCTTTCTGTTTTCATTAAATGCAGATTGGAGCAAATGGACATCAAGTGATTATTCGAAAGAAAGCGTAATTCGTTGTATTGTGGGCGACGAAGATAAAGTGGTTTCATTAAATAGTGCCACAGGTCTTGACCCTGACCCGATTCCAATTCTAAGTGCTGGCCACATCGATGTAGTGAAACCAAAAGACCAAAATGATGGTGTTGTAACGACGATTTTGAGGTTGCTTGAGGAGTCGGGTTTCCAGATGAAGAGTTGAGGGGCGAACACGACTTTCCAAAAGCGAAAGGGTCAAAAAAGTCCGAAAAAAGTCCACTTAAGAGGGATCAAAAGGGGTCAGTTCACGAAAACTTGCAGAAAGATTGACAGAGCGGATGGCAGCCTATGACTTTGGTCCGTGGCGAGTAATGTTCGAATTGAATATGCGGAAAATACCCTACGTTACGACGTTATCGAACATCTTGACCTACCAATCGTCACGAGATAACGTAACAAATTCTTCAGATAGAAAACGCACCGTCTTTATTTTAACCTGAAAAAAAGGTATCGATTATGAAGGAAAAAATTCCGTGATAACGTAGGGTATTTTTCGCACTTTTGATTTGGAGGTGCTCAGGAAGGTTCAGATAAGGAACCAAGACAATGAGCGAGAAAGAGAGAGAAGAGGAAGCGACGGCTTCCGGGAACGAGAAGATCATCCGGCTCGACGAAG
>JBCDMB010000015.1 GCA_038744685.1 Verrucomicrobiota bacterium | reverse complement strand
TTTTGCATCTGCCTCTAAGTGAACCCATCCACCAGCACTCTGAACAAGGCGGATCAGGTCAACCCGATAACCATCCTGAAAAACCCTAAGAACCAACCGGACTAGGAACCCCGTTGGTGGGTTGCCTGTCCTCGACGTTAGGCGAAGAATCCATGAACGATTCAATTGGAATATGGAATACTCTCCATGACGGCGAAATCACGGTGGTCGAAATTAGACAGGGTACTGTCACGATGTTCGTGAGTATTCCGTATCTCCGAGAGCGTTTGAAGCCAAACGGAGACTCATTTATATTGAAGTTGAAGGGAACTAAGAAGATTCAGTTTCTAGATTTCGACGGAGAGCCAAAGTCAGACAAATGGCAGGACCTAGCCAAAAACGGAATTGAAATCCTATCTACTGACTCAAAGGAAATGCCTGTCCGTGTGATCACAACAATGGGTTTTCTCGATCTGGACTTTGAAAAACTAGAGATCCAATTGGATACTGGCGCTCCCACCTCGTATGAAGATGTTCGTCGCGCCTGTAAGGACTATTGGGAAGAGTGGTCGAGAAAGTAGACGTTTAGGAAGGCCTAACAAAACGGCATAGGCAACCCGCTTCAGTTCGTCGTGAAATCTACAACTCGTAGAACTATAGACCTCTCACGCCAGGTCGCCTAGCCTCGAAGTTCTTACGGTATGAATGCAGTTCTCCACCTACTTATATTTTCTGCCTTGGCTCAGATTGAGGTCGCTGAGTCTACGTCGGTATTGAAGCATCCCGATTTCAAAGATCGTGTAATCCCTTGCCTTCAATATCTTGTGCACAAAGAAGGAGTTGAAGAAATCAATGATTTCTACATCCAACATTTTGAAGTGGACGAGAAAGGAGACTATCTCAGCCCAATTGTTTTTTGGCCCCAAGGAAATGCTCTGATCTTATTTGAACCAAAATTGGGATGGTATTTCCCGGATGATCTCTACATCTCACGCCGCTATTGGGACTTAGATACCGACGTTGTTCCCACCCGGGAAGATATCGGCGGTAGCACATATTTGATCTGTGAGGATGATGCTAGAGAGCGAAAAAATGAGTGCATGAATGGTGATCATATTCGGATCGAAACGACGATAACAGCGAACGGCAGAGGGCTTTCGGCGCCTGTGAGATAGACGTATACCAATCGACGCAAACCACCAGTGAACTGTCCAACCAAATCTAAAAACCAACCGGACGCCTGAGCCTCATTGACTGGTTTTCTGGTCTCCACGTTAGGCAAAAGAAATGTATCGAATTCCTAAAGAGCTAGACTTATCGCTACTTGTTGGCGAATGCACCACCCAAGTAAGGGTTGGGCAGTTCGATATACAATTTACTTTTGGGAAGGTTAATTTTGTTGTTCAGTCCACGGTGATTCTAAAGAGAGATGGAGAAGAAATAGGACGCTGGGAAGAAGGAATATGGCCTACGCCTGCGTTCTACGAAATCATGAACACAGAGATTAAGAACTTTGAGGTCATCGGTGACCGGAAGATAGTTCTCAGGTTTGAAAATGGAATCGAAATGAATCTTGAGGATAATTCCGATCAGTATGAATCGATGCAGATTTCCATTGAAGGAGATCCATGCCGTTACGTGATCTAAAAGAGCCTTACACGGTGAGTGAGAAAGAAACGCTAACTTGACTTGTGTGGCAAATGCAACACGATCAATGACATGAAATCAGCTGCTATCCACAGTCGCATCGACCCTGAAACGAAAGAGAAGGCGGAGACTATTCTCCACCGCCTTGGAGTTAGCCCCACTGAAGCCATAAGAATGTTTTACACGCAGATCACGCTTCGCAACGGGCTTCCCTTTACAGTTGAAATCCCGAATGAAGAAACAGATCAGGCACTGAAGGATTCCCGTTCGGGCCGCAATCTGGAGCGTTTTGAAAGTGCGGATGCCCTAATAGACAGCTGGAAATGAATGAAGCCGGTTGTCCAAACCAGCCAATTCAAGAAGGATATCAGACGCTTGAAGAAAAGAGGGAAGGAGCTCGGAAAGCTGGGGGATGTTATTCGCTCGCTCGCCGCAGATCAGCCTCTCGAAGAAAAGCACCGAGATCACGCTTTGATCGGCAGGTGGGTTGGCTCGAGGGATTGCCACATCGAACCGGACTGGCTTCTGATCTACAGGAACGAGCCCGATTCACTATATTTGGAACGCTCTGGAAGCCACAGTGACCTCTTCAAAAAATAGCTCCACCAAGGCGGCTTAGGCAACCCGGTCTTTATCCCAGCGAGATTGGAAACCCACAAAAGCTGGACCTCTCGGGCAGAGTCGCTTAATCTCGGCGATAGGTGCGACGGGTTTATAAAGGTGCGAGTATCTGGTGCTCCCGTCGCTTTGCGGTGGCCGCAATGTGGCACCGCAAGTGCTCTCTTCGGTTGCTCAGGGTTGATCGCCTTATTCCTGGGACTAGAGAAGCTCGCTGGGCACTTCGTGAAAACACCTGATTTGCAGAAAACCACACAATGACTCGTTTTTTCACCTATTGCCGGGAGCATCAGATATTCAGGTTTTACCTGCTGGTCATTCCTGTGCTTTGGGCGATTCTATTGACAGCTGTATTTTCCCTACACCCACGCACTGACTTCACCGACTATTTTTCACTCAGTCTATGGAGCCTGCAAGCGGTGGTCATGGTGCTGATGATGATTCTGAGCACGCGTTTTATGCATCGAATGATCGCTGAGCATCGTGCTTCGCTGAGTGATCCGCATCCGTCCCAAGAAAAGTTGACGCACCTGGTTCTCCTTCCCTGCTACAACGAGCCTGTGAAGGTCCTGATGGCGACCCTCGATTCGCTCGCTGAGCAGACGGCCAGTCATCAGCTTTTCGTGGTGATAAGCCTTGAAGAGAAGAGCCCGGATCGAGATCAGACCAAGGCAACGCTGGAGGAGCACTACAGAGGTCGTTTTCAAAATTTTTACGTGACGGTTCACCCCGCCAACATTGTTGGCGAAATTCGGGGTAAGTGCAGCAATGTTCGATGGGCTATTTCCGCGGCCAGGGAGTATACGGATAATCAAGGTGATGCGTTCGATCCGGACCTAACGACACTCACATCCATGGATTCCGACACGATTCTGCATCGACGCTACTTTGAGGTGCTTGGAGATCAGTTTTTGCGGACACCAGACAATTTTCGTTTCTCGACCATTTGGCAGAGCGGTCTCTTCTACAATTACGGTTTAGCGGACTCCTTGTTCTTCACTAGAGTCACCGCGTTACTGCGGTCTATCTGGATGACTGGTTTCAATATTCCACTTCAGGTGCACCCAATGAGTGTGTTCTCCACCTCACTGAAACTAGGGATAGACAACAACTATTTCGATCCGACTTATCAGATGGACGACATGCATTTTTTTGCGAAGTCGATGGCCACGCGATCTGGAAGTGTGTATTTAAAGCCGATGTATCTACCGCTTATTTGCGGACCGACCTCCGGCAAGGACTTTGGAGATGAACTGAAAGAGTGGGCCCTACAAGCGAAACGGTGGACGATCGGCGCGTTCGAGATTTTCCATTACGTAGCCAGTCAGACGCCTAAACTGGGTCTCATTGTGACCATTCGTTTACTGCTGACGATCTTGGTCCTCTACGGGCTTTTTCAGAGTATCCTGTTTGTATCAACCCTGATCGCATCACCATTTTGGCACTCGCTGCAGCATGAGAGTCACCTACAAAGTGGTTGGTGGTATGTAGTCGCATTTGTTCCCTGGGTCTTTCTCATCTGGTGTTTTGTGATCGACTGGATCCTCATGCGTCATTTCTCACCCCCCGATAGAGGCGTGAGTTTGAAGCGTAACGTCCTGCATTTTGTGAGCGCTCCGATTGTTCTATTAGCCTACAATCTCGTTTCATTTTATGCGATACACGTTTTGGCTATTCGTGGAAAAGCTGTATGCACCCACGATGTGTCGGCGAAGAACAACTTACCCCGATCGGATTCAGAACAGGAGGTTCGTAAGCAGTTGATTCCAGAGGTTCAGACGTAAGCGCGACGTAATGGGCAGCTTTCCGCACTGGTCTACCTGATGCGTCCGGCTAGCTTCGCGAGCTGCAATCGGGAGCACGATTGCCGACTTTTAGATTCCCGCTACTACGAACAAGTTCGACGCGGCTCTATCCCAATTTCCCTCAGAGCCGGATTCTGCGCAAGAAATGAAATTTCTACTCCTCCCGTTCTGTCTGGTTCTATGCGGATGTTCTGCAACGATCGGAATTCTGACTGAAGAGCAGATTGATCGGGATTACGCAGGAACGATTGTGTTCGGCCAACCGAGGAATACCGGAAAGGGGATTACTATCCCACTGCGTTTTTCAGGGGGCGGTTGGAGTCGGAATTCGGGAATTTGTTTTAAACGGAGCGAGACAGAGATAGATGATGGAATCATCACCCTCCGAGTATTTACTTCTGCCTGTACGGGTAATAACGTGAAGCCGATGATGTTTTTGGATCAACCTGACGAAGGAAACTACCGGATTGAGTTCGAGGACCCCGACGGGAAGACCCATTCTCTCACTGAAATCGTCATCCCGTGAGCACACCAATACGACCTAGACAACCCAGAGAAACCTTCGGAAAATTGAATAACGAAACGGATGCCTGAGCCTTGTAGGCGGGTGTCTGGTCTTTAGGTTCTGGAAAGATGGAATGGTTAATCGCTTATTTCGCGCTCGGACTACTCGTTTGTGTTTGGAGTTATCGAGTAGCGAAGAAGAATGGGGTCAAAGGTCCGGGCGGACCTTCAGTTAATGTTCCGGCAGATCCTGAAGGCATTGTTTTCTTAGCAATCGCCATGGTAGCAATATGGCCTATCCTCCTCCCCTTGTGGGTATGGCTTGAAATTGGAGCGAAAAGAGTAAGAGAGAAAGAAAAGGAAAGAAGACTGCAGGAGGAGGAAATGAAGCAAAAAAATCCCTACCACGGACTGAGTATGGATGAACAAATTGACAGACTTCGGGACATCCACAGCCAGCTAGAAAAGAAGCCTTGAGAACAAGAAGGTGGGCTCGATTTCGCGGGCTCTGCTGTGGGTCTTGAGGCACTCTCCATTTCATATGTTAGAACCGATGGTCACGGTAGATCTGTCAGAGGCTCATTTGGGTCAAGTTAGCTAGACGAAAGCTCCGGGAGGCTGGTGGGCTATCAGATGGGAGTTTTCCGGGGTCGGTAGAGCTCCTTCTAGGGGTAGAGACTGGAAGTGATGTCTGCAAAAGCGATCATTCGTATGAAATGGATTAGTTTTCCGATTGCCGGCGGGTAGGCTGTGGGTCTTCAAAAATTCCTACATTCTCCAAAAGACCATGGTTCGCATCGTCCATCTCCTTATCATAGCTGTTTTGACATCTGAAACCTATTCAATAGACGTCATCGCGCATCGGGGATTTACTACGGAATCGAAAGAGAACACTCTCGGGTCGATTCGCGAAGCTTGGATCTACGGCGCCGACGCAGTCGAAGTAGACATCCAGATGTTGAATGATGAAACGATCGTTTTGTTTCACGATCTCGAGCTAAAAGGACAGAAACTTGCGACCTTGACCTACAGGCAGCTTCAAGCTCTCTCACCGTCCTATCACGTCCCGACACTAGATGAGGCTTTGCTCGAAGTTGTTCCTGAAAAATCGATAATACTGGACCTAAAATCCAACACCTTGAAATTTGCTTCGATCCTCAGCTCCACTCTCGGTAGAAAGGAAAGAGATTTCGACTTGATCGTCCAAAGTTCCGACCTGCCTGTTCTCAAGGAAATCGAGAATAAATTGTCGGATAGCGCCGAATATCAATTTCTTACAAAACTAGAACGGGAGGGGATTGTTCAGAGAGAGCCGTCTGTAAATGAGATTATCGAGAGCCTCTCTTCATCCGGTATCTCAGGCGTGAGTGCGAAAGGGAGAAGGTTCATCGACGAGAGCTTTGTATCATCCATTCAAACTGCAGGTTTTAGATTCTACGTCTGGACCATCAACGAACCGAAACGAATACGGCACTACTTGGGACTCGGTGTAGATGGGATAATAACAGATAATCCTGGGGCGAGAGAACAGATCGATGCTTATCTATCTGGGGACGATAACTCTGAGTAGCTTTTTATAATATTTCCAACCAACTCCAAAGTGCCTACAAGCGAGAAAAACCCATGAAACACATCTCCTCAATTCTCCCACTTACCCTAATCCTGTTGAACTCTAACCTTGCAGGAGAAACTCCCGAACCCTTGCCGGCCGAGGAGCTTTCATGGTTCTACACACTCGCGGTTCAGCGAGGGCCAGAGAACTTCAGCTTCTCATTGATGAAGGAAGGCTGGCTAGCCTTTGATACGTGGAGTGACGGAGATGAGATGAAGGAGAACAGAATAGAGATTTCAGCGGCTCAGTTCTCTTCTTTGAAGGATAGGTTTGAGAATCTGTTTGAATATCTTGAGAGCGTGGAATTCGAAAATTCGAATGACGATTTTTCTTACGCGTTCGAGAGAGTCACCGATTCAGTGACCACTCTTGAATTCTCAGGAAATCATCCAAAGCTCACAAACTTCCTCAATGAACTCTCCAAAACATCAGGGATGCCGTTGCCTTTCCAGATAGAGTAGGAGGAGGAAAAGACGCGGATAACTTGCTGGACCCCTCTGGGATAAAGATAGTCAAACGAAAATCTGTTCCTTTCATGCTATTTCTTGTGGTTCTTTTTTCTCCTACAGTAGAGAGTTCTTTCCAATGTTTTACCTAACTGGATTCAAGCCGTTCCAAGGCCGAGAGAAGAACGGATCAGAAACGCTGATGGATTCACTGTCTCAGGAAAGTTCGTTGGATTATGTGCATTTCAATACATTGGAAGTCTCGTGGGAAGCCTTCGATGATTTCTATCAGCAGTTGTGCGAAACCACGGTCTCCGGTATCATTGGTTTCGGCGAAGGTGAGAGGGAATCCATCGTGGTTGAACTAGTTGGGAGGAATATTTGCTCCGGAGTGGATGAATTCGGAGTGAAAAGACGTAATCAGAGAATCAACGATCGGGAACCGTCCACAAATCCATCCCGAATCAGAATTCCAGCGAATAGAAATATCATCGAGAGCGGCAATGCAGGAGATTTCTTGTGTAACTATGAGCTGTTTCATCTAAACAGGATCCACACGCCTATATCTGGGTTCGTCCACCTGCCGCCTCAAGGCGGAACTTCCGATGAGGAGTACCTGTCGGCCATCAAGCCGACGGTGATGGATATAGTGAGTTGTAACTTTTTGGGGGAAGAAAATACCTAGAGCACTTTTCGGTTGGCTTATCCAATATGCATCTCCCCAAAAGAATCTGGCCTCCGGCCGACCCGAATGGTGTTATGTACAACGATAACGCTTTAGTTTCTAAAATTAAGGGTTAGGATTCTTCAAATCAAAGAAGACGTCACATGAACACTGGAAAGGTTGCAGTCGTCACTGGATCAACAGGGGGTATCGGAGCGGAGGTTTCCGAAATTCTCGCCGCAAACGGGTGGGACCTTGTCCTGCTAAACCGGTCTCCTGAGAAGGCTGAAAAACAGCTGAATAGCCTCAAGAAAGACTATCCAACTCAGAAGTTTCATTCCTACATCGCCAATATGATGGATCTTTCCGAGGTCGGGAAAGTGGTTGAAGGAATCGCTGCCAATCACCCTGAGCTATCGGCGCTCTACCATGTCGCCGGGATATTGACCGACCAACGCTTGACCAGCGCTCAGGGCATCGAAGGGCACTTTGCCGTCAATACTGTCGCTCCTTACCTAATTACCCAGTTGCTTCGCAGGCAGTTGAGTTCCGGATCTTCGAGTAGCGATCAAAAATCCGTGGTGGTGAACTTTTCTTCATCAGCCATTAAGTCCGTAAAAAGGTTGGAAGTTTCGGAACTCGTGAATCCGGAAAAAATCGGCGGGCTGATGGGAGCCTATGCAAAATCAAAATTGGCTGTCAGCATGGTAGCCGAAATGCTCTCTGAAGAATTGGCTGAAGAAGGGACATGGATTCTCTCAGCGGATCCGGGTCCGACAAAGACACCTATGACGGGAGGGGGTGACGGAATGCCCTGGTTTATCCGTCTTCTGCAGCCGATATTGTTCAAATCTCCCGAAGGCCAGGCGAAGAAGTTGATTTCTGCAGTGGATGTCGCCGTCCGCGAAAACGCCTCGGGAGTTTACGTATCGGAGGGAAAGCAAAAGCCCCTTCCATCCATTGCGTCCGATCAGGAACTGATTTCCGCGCTACAAGTGCTCTTGGATAATCAGATAGAGCCATTCCTGAAGGATAAGGGAGCTTAAGCTAGATTTTTATGAAGATTAAAAGAGATTTTTCTACAGAGAAGACCAGTCTTCTCCTTTTTCATTTTACCCTACTGCCGTTCTTTGCGTTTGTCCTAGGCTGCGGGAATAACGGCCTTGGTGACTACTCTTCGGAGAAGGATCGAGCGGAATCGATTGTGGCTACCGAGGCCTTGGCCGAGAGTTTTCAGGAGGCTTTTGCCGCAGGTTTCACTGCCGAAGAATTTGACGCCCTTCTCACTCAGCACGTGGCGGAACATCCGGTCATTTTCGGGGCGGCGATTGCATTCGTAGAGCCTGATTCTAGCGGGGGTTCCGTTTCGAGTTGTCCGTATGTGGATCGCGAAGAGGGAAAGCTCAAATGGGTGGACCTGAATACTCCCGAATACGACGTTCCAAGTCAGGAATGGTTCTACGCCCCGCTTCGCTCGCGCCAAGCAATGTGGAGCGAATACGAGGTTTACGAAAAATACCCGATGTATACCTACAGCATTCCGATTGTGATCGACGATGAGGTTGTGGCTGTTGTGACCAGCGACCTTCTTGCGAATGGGAATTGACGTAAACCTAGTGGTTCACTCGAAAAAGGTGGGAGTGTCGACTGGCCAATCACTCCTGAAATGATACAGTTTTGGATTCAAAAGTGGAAAAAATTTTATTAACAGGATTCGAGCCTTACGGGCATACACCTCATAACCCGGCGGAGTCAGTTGCGAGAGCGCTTGACGGGAAAACTGGTCGGGATTTCGAGATTGTTTCCCGAATCGCTCCGAGTAGTTTTTTCGATTGTATTCGATTCGTTCAGGATCAGATTTCCGAAATCAATCCTGCGGTCGTCGTCATGCTCGGTGAGTATGGGGGTCGCTCTATGATTACGGTGGAGCGACTCGCTCAAAATTTGAATGACGCAACTCGATACGGGCTTGAAGACAATCAGGGTTGCGCGCCGCAGGATGAAATGACCGTTCCGGACGGACCGGTTGGTTATTACTCAACCTTGCCGATTCGGGCCATGGTTAAGGCGATGCGAGAGGGGGGCATTCCTGCTGACATATCCGATGCTGCGGGCACATTGTGCTGTAATCACTTGATGTATGGTATTCTCCATTACATCCAAGTGAATCAACTGCCCATCCGTGCGGGATGGATTCACCTTCCTCCTCTCCCGGAGGTCGCCGCATTGCCAGAAAACCTCGGACTCCCGAGTATGTCGGTGGAGACCTCTGCTCGTGGCGTCGAGATCGCACTGCGCGCAATTGTTGAAAACCGGGAGGATATCGAGGAACCGATTCTATCCCGATGGCAGATTTAGTCTCCGGCCTTGGAGTGATTGTTGCAGGGAGATCCTGTTTGGTCAGTGAATGGTCCAGACAGACGATTTGTAGGAGCAACACAAGTTGCTCAATCAAGCTGCAAAGCTAATTGACGATCGTTGGATTAGATCAACCGCATCGCAAGATCTAGGGAAGAGGGCACTTGATACGGTCAATTGCACTGACTTGCGCGGGGTTCATTTCAAAATAATGAAGAATAGAATCATCGTCTGCGGCTATCCAAAGAGCGGAAACACCTGGTTAACCCAGCTCACGGCCGAAATTGTTGGATGCCCGGCCCGAGGTTTTTGGTGCCAACCACTCAACAAGGATGGAGTGGTTGAGGGTCTTGATCGGGAATCAGATTTTGAGTGCTTTAAGGCGCACCATACCTTTGAGCAGATGGCTCACACGTTGGGCATTTACGGGAATGGTTCCGAAAAGCTGATCTACATTCTGCGGGATCCCCGTTCGGTAATTGTTTCCGCATCTTATTACTTTGACTTTGGACCGAAGCACCAGCGCCTTCACAATCTGCTCGTCAGATTCCCAGGCGGAGATCACCTGAGCAGGAAATGGCTTTACCCGAGGAAGTTTAAACTCGATTTCATGACTCGAGGTCTCATCGAAGGAATACCTAACAGGGGTTGGTTGAAAACGCCGTGGCAGGACCACGTTCTTGGGTATCAAAAGAAAGACGATATCCTGGTCGTGCAGTACGAGACTCTTTTGACTGATCCTTTAACGGTCACTCGAAAAATGGCAGATTTCTTGTCGGTCGAACGCACTGATGCAGCACTAAAAAGAGCGGTGGAAAAACAAAGTTTTGCGGAAAAGAAGAAGATTCTCCAAGCAGAGAGAGGTCCTGAAGAGGCAAGGTTCTTGCGCTCTGGGAGGGTTGATGACTGGCGAACGGAACTTTCGGTCGAAAATCTGGAATTAGTCGAGGGAAGAATCGGTGATTTTATGCGGAGCCTTGGATATGAGCCCTCTAGAGCACTTTGCGATTAGTTTGAACCATCAGCCAGTCCTCTGGATGGGGTTAAACTGAGAGTTTGCTGCGTTAGCTTGGTGTTCACGGGCTTCAGCCCGCTACACACCAAGCCGCATTGCGTTGCTCTCATTTTAAATCCCACCTGAAGGTTCAAACTAATCGCAAAGTACTCTACTTCTCTTCTGCAAGGAATCGATTGAGGCTCGCAAAGACACTCACAACGACTTTGGCCATCCGATCATAGTCGAGGGTGTCCGCGGTATCGGTCTTTTCATGGTAATTGGGGTTACGATAGAAGGCGGTGTCAGTAATCATCACAGCATCGTAGTCGAAGGCCCAGTAGCTACGGTGGTCCGAGTAATCGACTCCGGAAAGGGCCTTGGGAGCGTTCAGGGAATAGACGGGTAGGTCGGTCGCGCCTTTCATACCGATCTTAATCTGCTCGGTAAACTCCCGATGGGAGAGGGTTCCAATGACACCGATGAAATCACCTTTGTTCGGATACATGGTTCGCAAGAAGGAGGCTGGGTAGGATTGAGACCCCGGTTCGTCGGAAAAGTATCCGATCATCTCCAAAGCAATCATTCCTGTAAGATCGACGCCTGCGTCAAACAGTGACTGGGCGTGTTGGTAACTTCCCATGTAGTCCGTATCGAAGAAGGGAGGCTCCTCGAGGGTGTAAGCGACGAGTTGGATGTTTTCATCCCGGAGATTGGATTGACTGATTAAGTGTGGCAGCTCGATCAACCCAGCAACTCCGCTCGCATTGTCGTCGGCCCCTGGTGTGAGATGATGCGAATCATAGTGTGCGCCAACGACGAACAGGTTGTCTGTATCCGTTCCGAAACTACCGATGACATTGCGGTAGACTTTGCCGTTGACTGAATACTCTTGAAACGAAACGGAAGCTCCGGCTCTCCCAAACTGATCCGCGATGTAATCCGCGGCTTGGTTTAGCTTGTCGAGATTCTGGTAATTCCGCGGAAAGCAGTCCTCGGATAACATACGGACATGTTTCTCGAGAGCTTCGGGAGATACCTTTTGGTTGCTCGGTTCGTTCGCTGCCCAAGTGGGCTGAGCGACGACGATCCAAAGGATAAACAATGGCGAGACCAACAAGAGGAGTATCCAGAGAAGAACTCTTCTGAAGGTCTTCATGAATCCACAGATCTACCGGACGGGATCGAGAAAGCGGTAAGCGATTAATTTTAGGCCGTCGCTGAGCAAAAACCAGACAAGTGCGTACCCCCACACCAGAAGTGCCCAACTCCAGCCGATTGGTGTCATGAACAGGCCGTACACGGCAATGAGGGTAGCGACAAGTTGGGTACCAAAGACAGCCACCCACAGGATGTTGGCCGGAAGGATCGACCAGAAAGGCCCGCGTGTGCGAGTCAGAAAGATAGTGAGGTGACCCGACACTGAAAGCATAAGGTACATGAAGGTCTGCAGGTGGGCGTGATCGAGTTTGAAGACACGTTCACCAAGAAAAAAGAGCCCGAAAGTGGAAACGACTCCGACGAGTCCGAGGACGGTGGAAATTCCCATCACGACCCGCATGTTCCACGCTTCGGGCTTTTCCTTGAAGTGGACTTTGTCGTAGGCAATGGAGAGGATGGCGCCATCGTTCAACAGAGCCAGCATGACAATCATCACGGCGGTAAGTGGGTAGAATCCAAAGACGAGGATCGCTAGCGTCATGAAGATTAGGACGCAGAGGGTTTCCGCGATTCGGTAGATCGCGTAGCTGTTCATTCTTTGGAAGATTCGGCGGCTTTCTTTGATTGCGTCGACAATCACCGAGAGACCGGGAGTGGTTAGCACGATTGCAGCTGCGGCTCGGGCTGCATCGGTGGCACCGGAGACGGCAATGCCACAGTCTGCCTTCTTCAGTGCGGGCGCATCGTTAACGCCATCTCCCGTCATTCCGACGATATGGCCTTGGCGCTGCAGGGATTCGATGATCCTGAACTTGTGCTCGGGGAAGACCTGAGCAAAGCCATCGGCTTTGTCGATGGCTTCGGAAGTTTCTGGATTGCCTGCTGCATCCGCTTTGCCGAGACGGGAAGCGTCTAGGATATTCGACCCGAGGCCGAGCTTTTTGGCGGTTTCGGTTGCGATAGCAATGGCATCGCCGGTTACCATCCGAACGCCAACTCCCATTTTTCCGGCGGTTTCTATCGTCGCCTTGGCATCTTCGCGAGGAGGGTCAAAGAGTGGAAGGACGCCGAGGAACCTCCAGTCCCCATCCCCGTCGGCCCGTGCGACTCCTAGAGACCGATAGCCCTTGGAGGCAAAATCGTTGACGGTCTGTTCCACTACTTCAGCCACTTCGGAGTTGTTTTGCGAGAGTTCGAGAATCACTTGTGGCGCGCCTTTGGTAACGCGGAAGGTCATGCCTGAATCGTCTTTGACCGAAGCCTCCGTGCGTTTGTGAACGGGGTCAAAGGGTTTGAATTCAGTGACTTGAAATGCCTTTAACCTTTCGGGGTCGGGCACCGCGCCGAGGACCGCCAGATCGATGGTGTCGTTATTTTCCGATCGCGAGGCGAGAGCTGCCGCAAGGATCAGAGCGTCTTCATCATCTGAATTGATACTGAAGGGGTCGCCGAGTGTCAGCTTGTTTTGGGTGAGGGTGCCGGTTTTATCGGAACACAGGACGTCGACGCCAGCCAGCTCCTCGACGGCAACCAGTTTGCTGACAATGGCTTTTTTGCGGGCCAGTTGGCGGGCCCCGGAGGCCATGGTAACAGAGAGAACGGTTGGCATGGCGACGGGGATCGCGGCGACGGTTAAGACGAGGGCGAACTGAAGTGTGGTCAGGATCGGGTCACCACGTAAGATGGCAACTCCGATGATCAGGGCCACAAGGAGGACAGCGAGGACGATCAGGTAGTTTCCGATCTTGAGAATAGCTTTTTGGAAGTGGCTGACGGTGTGGGCTTCGCCGACTAGTTTGGCGGTTTTGCCGAAGTAAGTGTTTGCGCCGGTGGCGTAGACAAGCGCGGTCGTCTCACCCTGGCGGATGATTGAACCGGAGAACACCGGATCTCCCGAGCGGAGATTGGCAGGTAGGGATTCACCGGTAAGTGCCGATTGATCGGCTTCGACATCGTTCTCTTCCAAAAGACGGGCATCAGCAGGAACGATGTCTCCCAGCCGGAGCCGAATCAGATCCCCCGGCACCAGCTGATCTGCGTCAACAGACGACCACTCTCCATTTCGCTTCGCACGTGCTTTGACGGCTAGTTTTGCTTTGAGGGCAGCGATTGCGTTTCCTGCTTCCCGCTCCTCCCAGAAGGCGATCAAGCCGTTTGCGAGAAGGAGAATAAGGATGATAAAGAAATCGGGCCAGTGGCCCACCACTGCGGAAAGGATGACTGCGATTTCGATCATCCACGGGATTGGCCCCCAAAAGTAACCGAGGAACTTTAGGAGAGGGTTGGTGTGGCCCTCTTCGAGACGATTGGCTCCATATTGGTTGAGGCGTGCTTTGGCCTCTTCCTCTGTGAGACCGTCGGTGCCGCAGGACAACTTGTTTTGGACTTCCTCAATCGGAAGGTCCTTGAGATCCTCTTCACCCGTTGCAGTCCCGGCGTCGGGTTTGTTTTTCATGGTTAGTGTTCTTTTGGTTTGGCCCAGTAGACGATCGGGCTGTCCAGCACAGCAACGACCACACGAAGTCCATACGTTCCGAGGATGTATGTAAAGAGGAGAGGTTTCCAAGGGACGGGTTCGGCAGCAAAAACAACGAAGGCGAGGATGCTGAAAACCGCGCTGTCAACGAGAGCGGAGATCCACGTCGATAGGTTGTTTCTCAGCCAAAGATATCGCCCGTTGGTTGCCTTGCGGAGGCGACTGAAGACCCAGATGTCGTTGAACTGACTGACTAGGTAGGCTGCCAAGCTGGCGACGAGGATCCCAGGGGAGGCAAGGAAGACCGCCTCTAGGTGACCTTGCATGGCAGCGGAGCGTTCCCCCAAAGGACCATCGCCTTCCGAAAGAGGACGAAAAGCGAGGGCCGCAAAGAGAAATAAGTTGAAGAGTATGAGCCCTGAGAATCCGAGCAGGACTCCTTTTCTGGCTACTGATGGACCATGATACTCGGTGAGGATGTCAGTGCAGAGAAACGTTGTCGAAAAGAGAATGGTGCCGAGGGCAACCGGGTCGGGAAAAACGGAGAATTGTGTAATTTTGAGGACGTGAAGATTTCCACCGATAATGGCGACTACCATGTAAACGTAAAGTCCCGCTGGTCCCATCCACCGGTGCAAAAGAAGAATTGCCGCAAATGACGCGACGAGCAGGCACACCCAGATTGCTTCAGGAGGAAGGGAATGAAGCTGATAGAGGAACTCGGTCATCATCGGTGGTTGTCGCTACGACCTTGCGGACGGGTCCGAGCCTCTAACTCCCTCGATCGAGACTTTCATGTGACAACTAGCTTCAGATCCATTCAGAATTGCTGAAACCCTTTGTTGATTACAGTCTACTTTGGATTCTTGATTGTTAGGTCTTTGGGAGGGACCACCTCTGTGTGGTCCGTAAGTTGTGTAGTGCATTCGCATAGACCTTATCTAAGGACGGGTCAGAGCCCGTCCCTCCCGCGAGCAGGCGATGAGAGGTAGTGTTTTCCAGGAAATAGCGTCGCACCAATTTTGCCTCGGATGTGTTTCACTATGGGGCACTTCCATTAACCTCATTTGGCTCGTGATTGCGGCACCGCCGGAATCCGGGCGAGGCTGCGGAGAGGTTTGCGGGCCAGAGGCCCTCGGACCTCTCCTCCAACGCTGCACGGAACCGGTGCTGCCCCAACCCCTTAGGGGCGAGGCACTTTTGGTTTTGAGCTGCGTTGCGGCTTCGCAGACGGGCTTCTAGCCCGCCAAGCAGAGCCGTCGCCTTGCTCAAAACCAAAAGTGCTCTCGTCACGTCCAAAGTAGGTTAATCGAAGTGCCCTATGTTTATCCCCACCGCGCTACGCTCAGTCTTCTGAACTAAATAAAATATTCGACGTAGGCTTTTTCCCTGAGACGCTGGAGCCAACTTTCCTGAGCCTCACGAGCGATTTTGTCAGAGAGAATTTCCTCGATCACGTCTCGCACTTCCGGAAGAGGGATGGTCCCTTCGTCACGGACTTCTTCGACGAAAAAGAAAAGGGTGCTTTGCTGGAAAGGCACGGGTTCGCTGACTTCACCGACCTCGAGCGCGAAGGCAACGTCAGATAATTCTTCCCGCAGGTCGCTTCGTTCCACCCAGCCGAGGCTGCCTCCCCGGCGGGCTAGCCCGTCGTCACTCCACTGTTTCGCGATTTCTTGAAAAGAGGTTCCGTCGCCAAGCAGGGTCACTACCGTCTCCACCTTTTCCTCTACTTCAGGACCGCCCGGTTCCGGATTGAGGGTAATTTGGAAAAGGGCAATTTCGGTCTCCCGCTGGAATTGGTTTTCGTTCTCGTCGTAGAAAGTCTTAATCATCTCCGGGCTGATCTCTGCTTGATTCCTCCGCATCTGTTGCTTCATGACCTGAACAATAATCTTGTCCTCCAGTTCGGTTCGGAAATCGCGGACGGTTTTGTCGCGGCTACGAAGGTAGGTCAAAAACCGATCCCGTTCACCGTTGAAGTCCTCCTGGATGACATCGTTGAATTCGCCTTCCAGATAGGATTTCGGGATCGTCATTTCCTTGGCCTGAAATTCCTTCACGATGAGGATCTGGTCGATGAGGTTTTGAAGAACGTCCCGTTCGAGTTTCTTCATGTTCCGTCTTAGATCTTCTTCGTTGGCGGAACCGCGATAGACCTGCTGCATCAGTGGCGCCATTTCCTGACGAATTTCCTCAAAGGTAATGATCTCACCCTCTACTTTAGCCGCGATACCATTGGGGCGGTCTTCGGCCCAGAGTTCGGCTACCTGATTTTGTGCCGCTAGAGGCAGTGCTAAAAGTGTCCACAGAAGTGGAGTGAGTCGGAAAGTTGCAGCGAACGCGTTCATAGACGTGAGAGTATCTTACGGATTTCAGACAATCTGGAAAGCGGCTTTTTGGTCGTCAGGCGGGGAAAGCGCGAGCCGATTTTGACGAAGGAACCCTCAGAGTCGGCCCTTTTTAGGCGCAGAAGTGGACCTTCGGTCGTGACACTTTGGATTTGATGATATTCCGCTTCCACTCGGATCCGCGTGACAGCGAGAAGGATTTCAACTGACTTCGGTTCAGGACCGAATCGATCACGGATCTCGTTTTCCAAAGCCTCCATTTCTTCTCTCGTAGAAACGAGGCCGAGTCGCCTGTAGAGATCGACTCGGATACGGGACTCTGGAATGTAGAGTGCGGGGATCTCAGCGGTGACGGATTCGATACGGCCTTCCTCCACGGCGGCTCTGCGGAAGACTTCGAATCGAGCCTCGCCCTCAGGGCGTGTTCGTCCACCACCCATTCCGCGGTCAATGAAATCGATTTTTACTTCAGCCCTCACATGAGTGGCAGTGGCTTCCCCCTTAAGACGGGCTATGCTCTGGCGCAGGAGTTGGCAGTAGAGGTCAAAACCGACTCCAGCAATTTCGCCACTTTGCTCGGAGCCGATTAAGTTACCTGCTCCGCGCAATTCGAGGTCTTTCATGGCGATCCGATAGCCGGCACCCAGCTGGTTGTATTGGCGGATCGCCGAAAGCCGCTTGCGAGCCGATTCGAGGATCCCCGTGTGGCGATGAAGGAGAAGGTAGGCATGTGCCTGACGATTGAACCGGCCTACTCTGCCCCTGAGTTGATAGAGCTGGGACAGGCCGAAACGATCTGCACCTTCAATAATCAGAGTGTTACAATTCGGGATATCGAGTCCTGATTCAATAATTGTGGTGCAGAGTAAGAGGTCATACTGCCCGGCGACAAAATCGGTCATTACCTGCTCCAGTTCTCCTTCATCCATCTGACCATGACCAACGGCGATACGCAGACGGGGAAACTGAATCTTCAGCCTTTTTTCAACGGCCCGGATGGTCTGAACGCGGTTGTGTAAGTAGAAGACTTGCCCGCCCCGAGCGATCTCTTTGTCGATGGCGGATTGGATGATCTCCTCCGAATAGGGGCGAACGTGAGTTTCTACCGGGAGTCGATCTCTGGGAGCGGTTTCGATCACGCTTAGATCCCGTGCACCGGCCAGGGCGAGGTAGAGGGTTCGGGGAATGGGGGTTGCACTCATGCTGAGAACGTCCACGTGGGTTCGCATGCGTTTGAGCTCCTCTTTCTGGCGAACTCCAAAACGGTGTTCCTCATCGATGATCAGAAGCCCAAGGTCTTTGAATCGAATATTCCGACCCAGCAGACTGTGAGTGCCCACGATGATATCAATGCGGCCCTCCTTGAGTTGCCCGCGGATTGACTTTTGCTCTGCCTGCGAACGAAACCGGCTGAGCATTTCCACGCTTACGGGAAAATCAGCAAAGCGGTCTCGGAAGGTCTGGAAGTGTTGTTGACAGAGTACTGTAGTCGGAACCATGAGGGCGGCTTGCTTACCGTCCATAACTGCTTTGAAAGCACTGCGGATCGCCACTTCTGTTTTGCCAAAGCCAACATCCCCGCAAACCAGTCGGTCCATGGGGCGGGGTAGCTCCATATCGTCTTTTGCCGCTTGTATGGCGGTGAGTTGATCCGGAGTTTCCTGGTAGGGAAAGGAGGATTCAAAGTCGGCCTGCCAGGGAGTATCCGGACTGAAAGCATGTCCGGGACTGGTCGTACGCTTCGCTTGGATTTCGAGGAGCTGAGCGGCGAGATCGAGGGTCGAACTCTCAGCCGATCGGCGTGCCTTTTCCCAAATACCTGATCCAGGTTTCCCAAGTTTGGGAAGGCTCTTGCGCAGACCGACGTAGCGGGAAAGGAGGTGGGCTTCCGTCAAAGGGAGGGAGATGCGAATCTCTTCGGCGAATTCGAGGGAGATGACCTCCCTTGGCTCGCCGTTGATCTCAAAGACTGAAATGCCGCGAAAGATGCAAATACCGTGGGTGAGATGCACCAGGTAATCCCCCTCAACCATCTCTGAGAAATCGAGGAGACTGTCCACGCCTGTTCGGTTGGGTAAGGCGCGCGACGAAATTCTCTCGAGGCGAGTCCGGTCACGGCCAAAAATCTCGCGATCCGTAACGTATAGACTGTCGACCCCGTTGATTTGACGCCACGCTCCTCGACGGAGAGTGCCAGTTGAAATTGGGGGTGAAAAATCTTTGAGGAGTTCATCCTGAGCAAGCCATTCGCGGAAACGGTCGGTCTCGTTCTTGCCGGGAAGAACCAGATGAACGGACGCTCCCGATTGGTCCAGGTCGTGCAGTTTGCGAAGAAACTCGAGCCGTGTGGACTCCTCATGTGCGGATCGATCAGCGCCGACGAGTCCGCGGATCAAGCCGGGGCGTAGAACCTCCGGATCCTTCGTAATCAGAGGAACATCCACGACTTTCTCGGCGAGTGGCAGAACACACTCCATTTCCGAAAGGAGGAATAGCTGATCGTTATTCGCATCAGGGCGTTCGAGAAATCGGGAAAGGGTGGGTGCTCCTACCTGCTGGTCAGGATTCCAACCTTCAGGTTTTTCAAAGAGGATCGGATGTTCGCGGCGCAATCGGTCGGGTTCTTCGAAGATCCAGTTAACCGGCCCGTCGAGGTATTCTGCCAGTGTGCCGTCACTCCTTGTACCCTCCATCTCTGTACCGCCTTCCCGAACTTCGGTTGGACTGATCGAGATTTCTTCTAGCAAGCCGTGAGAAAGTTGATTGGTGGGATTGAAGGGCCGAATGCTCTCGATCTCATCCCCAAAGAAGTCGATCCGGACCGGATGCGGCAGGCTGACCGGGTAAACATCTAGAAGATTGCCGCGCACCGCAAACTCACCCGGCTGCTCACAGACGGGTTCGTTAGCGTAGCCAAGATCGCCTGCTAGCTTTCCGGCTAACTTTTGAGGCGAGATTTCGTCTCCGACGGACAAGGAAAGCCGAAGGGATAGAAGGACACGTTTTGCAATGACAGGGTCTGCAAGAGCCTCCGGAGTAGTGAATAAGACAAGGGGATTGCCTTTGGGAGAATCGACTAACGAAGTGATGGCGGTTGCACGGTCCCACTCAGCTTCGACTGATTTCTGATCCTCCGACCCAGAGACCAAGGACGGCAATGACTGGTGGCTGACCGTGCAGGAGAGCTGCTCCTCGAAGAACCGGATCTCCGCAGAACGCTCGAGCGCATCCTTCATCGAAGAACATACGTAGAACGTAGGTTTCGCAGGCTGGTTCTTGATCCATTCAAGCCCCACCCAGGCACGGGCGGAGTCTACCACGCCAGAGTGGCGGGTAATCGCTCCAAGGAATTCGACCGGTTTCACGAGCTACCATCGGGACGACGGCAGCTCGAAAAGGCAAACCGGATATGAGGAGTTGTTTTGGGGACAAGCTGTTGAGTGGAGCGGGTCGGCAACCGTTCCTTTCACTTGCGTGTGCCTTTCAAAAGGAGCGGCGACTTCAGTCGCCGGAGTGGGCAGCTGAAGCAGCCCCTCCGCATGAGAGTCACCGATTAGCGAGCTCCGGTTAGGAGTTTTGAGACATACCCACTTTCCCACAGCGTGAACTCGGTTGTTCCTAAAGCTGCCTTTTGAGGGTTCCTCCGTATGTAGCGTGCACAGCGGAAAAAGTGGGATCTATCTCTGACGATTCGATCAAAATAGTCCTTCGCCCAAAAGGAGCCTGAGCGTTTGAGCTTCTGGTTCACCCTTCGTGCGGATATCCCTTTTAGCGTTTGGAGAGTAGAAGAAAGAGTCCGGCTTTCATTCAGGGATATTAGACAGTGCAAGTGATTCGGCATGATTACGAGAGTCCAGACTTTTGTAGGCATCGTTTGGACGACTTTGAGAACCTCTTGACGGACGATGGGATCACGCAGTTGGCATTCCCCGATTCCATTGTCTAAGAGATTTTCACGGATTTTAAGACGATCCTTCTGGGCTTCGAGGAGATCATCTGATTCCGATTTCAATTCCCTTTGAATAGCTTCTTTGAGAACGCTTTGGGGTAAAGAATCGAAAAGTCTAAAGGTAACGAAGTATGTAGCACCTACCTGTTCCCAATGCGGCAATCGATTCTTGCTGAAATCGATCTCGGAACTAGGGTGGAAGAATGTTGGTTCTTCTTGCACAACGAGCGGGAAGGGTGCGAGGGAAACGGAGTAGAGGCGAGAGCACGCTGAACGGCAGCTAAGCTGACTAGATCAAGGCTTAGACGGTCAAGAGCAGCCGCTCCTGAGGTCGACTTCCTAGAGGAGCGGCGACTTCAGTCGCCGGAGAATGCTTGGAAAAGGCGAGGAAATGACAAAGCAGCCACTCCGTTCAGGAAGCCGCTTCCTCGTCTTCCTTGAGAATCCGAATCTCGCGCTGTGGGAAGGGGATCGTAATTCCGTTGGCGTCGAATACCTTCTTCACCTTCTCGCGGTTCTCGAAAAGGACTCCGCCAAAGTCTGCGCAGTCTACCCAGGCCCGAGCGACCATATCGATGGAGCTGTCGCCGTAATTCAAAAGGGCAATCATCACCGCTGGGTCGTCCTTTACGCGCTCGTCGGATTGAAGAATGTCGAGCACTAGCTTACGAGCTTCGTCAACGTCATCGTCATAACTGATAGAGAAGTCTATGTCGACTCGCCGCATACCGTAGGCGTTGATGTTGGTGATTACGCTATCGAGAAATTTGCCGTTCGGTACGATCATCATCTTGCCGTCGAAGCTCTTTACCTCAGTCGTGAGCATGTCGACTCCCTGAACGATTCCAAGAACTCCACCACCGTCGATCACATCGCCGGTCTTGAAGGGGCGGAACAGAAGAATCATGACCCCAGCCGCAAAGTTGGAAAGGCAACCTTGAAGTGCCAGGCCAACGGCTAGACCGGCAGCACCGACGATCGCCACCATAGAAGTGGTGGGAATGCCTAGTTTGCTTAGCGCGGCAACGACAACAAAGGTCAGGATAAGATAATAAATGATGCTCGCGACGAAGCGGGAAAGGGAGGCATCAATTTCTCGTTTCTCGCAGACTTTAAGGAACAGTCCTTTGACGATCTTGGCGATCCACTTCCCGATGAAGAAAATCGCTACAGCGAGAGCTAGCTTGATGAGCCAATCTGCAAGGAGATTGTCGAGATTATCCACAGAAACGTAGGCGAATGAGAAGAGATGATTCATAGCGGTGATTGGTTTCAAAAAGTGCTTCGGAGGATTTTTGACGGCGGAAAAACGTCAATCATAGAATTTGGGTTGCTTTGAATGGTCGTCCTGCGATCCTCCTCCGCTTTGCCTAATCACCGACCGCTAGTATGAACGCGAATGATATCCGTAACGTAGCTATAATTGCCCATGTCGATCATGGGAAAACGACCTTGGTCGACCAACTGTTGCGACAGGGCGGTGCGTTTCGGGAGAATCAGGTAGTTTCCGAACGGGTCATGGATTCGATGGATCTTGAGAAGGAGAAGGGAATCACGATCAAGGCGAAGAACACGGCGATTCTGCACCAGGATTGCCTTGTCAACATCGTCGACACTCCAGGACATGCAGATTTCGGGGCGGAAGTTGAGCGGGTCATGAAGATGGTCGACGGAGTGATTCTTTTGGTGGATGCCTACGAGGGTCCGCAGGCGCAGACTCGTTTCGTGCTCAAGAAGGCGCTTGCGGCCGGGCTCGCTCCGGTGGTGGTCATCAACAAAGTGGACCGCGAAAATGCTCGGCCGGAATACGTGCACGATAAGGTGCTGGAGCTATTCCTGGAACTCGATGCGACAGAGGAGCAGTTCAACTGTCCGTTCCTCTACGCGAGTGCCCGCGATGGCTGGGCGAGTGAAAAGATTGACGGCCCAAGGGAGTCAATGGACCCGCTTTTCTCGATCATCCGTGAACAGATTCCCCCTCCCGAGGTAGAGTCGGGTGAGTTTCGCATGTTGGTGAGTAATATCGATTGGAACGACTTTGTCGGCCGTATCGCGGTTGGCCGCATTTTGAGCGGAAAGATCCTGCAGGGTGAATCGATCTATGAAATCAACGCTTCCGGTCAGCCGAAAAAGGGAAAGATAACGAAGCTTTTTACTTACACCGGTATTACTACCGAAGATGCACCAGAAGGAGTGGCGGGAGATGTCGTTGGCTTGGCAGGTTTTGAGAATATCGGGATCGGAGATACGCTTGCGGCCGACCCGGATGCAGAGCCTTTGCCGTTTGTGGCAATCGATCCGCCAACAATCCAGATGGAGTTTTCCGTGAATGATGGACCTTTCGCGGGACGGGAGGGGAAGAAAGTGACCTCACGCCAGATTCGAGAACGTTTGGTCCGGGAGACTCAGTCGAACATTTCGATCCGAATCGAAGACGGAGCCGATGGAGGATCCTTTCTGGTCACGGCGCGTGGGGCGATGCAGATTTCCGTTTTACTCGAAACGATGAGGCGGGAGGGTTTCGAAGTGTTGGTTTCCCGTCCAACGGTGGTTTATGAAGAACGGGATGGGAAGGTCTTTGAGCCCTTTGAAACTCTGTGGGTGGAGCTTCCAGAGTCGGACCTCGGCGGAATTATAGAGGCGATCAACCGGCGAAAGGGCCAGGTCACAAACCTCGATCATCACGCATCTGGAGTGACCGTAGAAGCCGAGATTCCGACTCGGGGTCTGATCGGGTTAGAGACCGACCTCGTCAATTTGACCAGTGGTAACGGTGTGATGAGCCATCTCTTCCTCGAGTATCGCCCTACCGTAGGCCCCATTGATCTGCGGACCACGGGCACCTTGGTCTCGATGGACCAAGGGTCGGTCATGGCGTATGCGTTGGATACGCTTCAGCAGCGGGGGCGACTTTTTGTGGCACCCGGTGAGGATGTCTATCCGGGGCAGGTCGTTGGTGAGAATCCCCGAAAGCACGATCTTCCGGTCAATCCGACCAAGGCGAAGCAGCTCGATAACATGCGGAGTAGCGGGGAGGGCAAAGGGATCATGCTCTCGCCTCCGGTGCGCTTTAGCCTCGAGCGGGCTCTTGAATACATCGCTCCCGACGAACTCGTCGAAGTGACCCCGACCTCTCTACGCATGAGAAAGCGCCTTCTCGATGCGAACGAGCGGCGCAAGGCCGAGAAGCGGACGGCATCTTGAGCGGAGCGGCGACATCCATGGCCCGCCGAAGCTTGCCCGGAGGAGGCGGTCGCCGAATATGCTCCCCTTTTGAATCGCGGTGTCGTAGAAGCTCAACCGTTATGTCAGAAAACGTTTCCGTCACCGTCCCCTCAGTTACTATCTCGCTCACAACGAAAGACTCTAATGAGGCGTTGGATTTTTACGCGAAAGGCTTTGAGGCGGTTGAGCTCTACCGTTTACCAAGTCCCGACGGCGGAATCGCCCATGCGGAAATGGCGATCAAGGGCACCAAGATCTACATCTCCGATGAAGACGATGATTTTAAGGCGTATGCTATGCCGGAAGGAGCCATGGCGAGTTGCCTTTTCAGTGTAGAGAGCGGGAATTGTGATGAGGACTACGAGCGGGCGATTGCTGCGGGAGCGACCTCGCTCAGTGCGCCCGAGGACCAATTCTACGGTGCACGAACTGCGATCGTTTTGGATCCTTTTGGCTATCGTTGGTGCTTTGTTCAGGTGATTGAAGTGATTTCCGATGAGGAAGTCGCCAAACGGGCACAGGAATTGTTTGGCGGGTAAGGGATTCGGACATGGAGGACGATTTTCCTCCGTGGAACTGGATTTCCTTGAAATCTTTGCCCTCGTCTACTTTTCGCCTCGCATCTGAATCGTCCTCGACTATCGAGAAAGTGTGAGTCGCGGTTTTAGTTACACGATTCTGGGGGTTACCGGCTTCTTCTTTGCCTGTTTTTTCCTTTGGCCGATCTGGCAGGTTTTAGAGGGTGGTTTTGTCGGGGTCGATGGCGAGTGGACGATTGCCTACGTGGTCGAAGTCTTTCGTAACGACCTCTATATGGAGGGATTGGTAAATGCCTTCGGAATGGGACTCTTTTCCACGATTCTCGCTCTCCTGATCGCTTTGCCGTTGGCTTTTATTTCCGATCGTTTCGAGTTTTTCGGGAAAAAGGTCTTCTCCGCCCTTATTTTGCTCCCTATCATGCTGCCTCCTTTCGTTGGGGCGATTGGAGTGCGTCAGATTCTGGGTCAATACGGGCTGCTGAATACTGGACTCGTCCACCTCGGACTCATCGATCCCGGAGACGCCATTGATTGGCTCGGGAATAGCAGGTTCTGGGGGGTGATCGTGTTGAATGGTCTGAGTCTGTATCCGATTCTTTATCTGAATGCGGTTGCATCCCTCGCGAATATTGATCCTGCGATGGAGGAGGCGGCAGAGAACTTGGGCTGCCGCGGATGGAAACGTTTCTTTACGGTGACTCTGCCCTTGATGAGGCCGGGGGTGTTCGCCGGAAGCACGATTGTCTTCATCTGGGCCTTCACCGAGCTGGGGGTTCCGCTGATCTTTGATTTCAATCGCGTCACTCCTGTTCAGATCTTCAATGGAGTGAAGGAGATCGGGACGAATCCTTTTCCTTATGCTTTAGTTGCGGTGATGCTGACGGCGTCGGTTGTCTTTTACCTGGTGGGTAAGATTCTCTTTGGCAGAAACACCTTTTCGATGATGGCGAAGGCGGGCCACGCATCGGTGACCAAGCGTCCTGGCAAACTCGGCCAGCTTTTCTGCTTTGCCTTCTTCCTTGGGATTACCTTTCTCGCCCTTCTGCCTCACCTCGCGGTGATTCTCATCTCTTTCTCCAGTGATTGGTATGCGAGCATTCTGCCCACAGGCTGGACCTTGGAGAACTACAAGTTGGCGTTGGGTCATCCGCTCACTCTCTCATCGATCCAAAACAGCCTTTTCTACAGCTCGGCGGCTACCGTACTGAACGTGGCACTCGGAGTTGCGATTGCCTATGTGGTGGTCCGCTCGACGATACCGGGTCGTTCGATTCTCGATGCCATGGCAATGCTCCCGTTGGCGGTCCCAGGAATCGTGATTGCCTTTGGATACCTCGCGATGTCGCAATCCGGAAAGGCTTTTGATTTCATCAATCCGACGGTGAATCCGGTTCCGCTGTTGATCATCGCCTACGCGATTCGCAAGTTGCCGTTTGTCGTAAGATCGGCGGTAGCCGGTTTGGAGCAAACGAGTGTGACCTACGAAGAGGCGGCCCAGAATCTCGGTTGTCCGCCGGTAAAGTCTGCACTGAGGATCACTATGCCGCTGATTGTGGCGAACCTCCTGGCCGGAGCGATTCTCGCTTTCTCCCAAGCAATGCTAGAAGTGTCCGATAGTTTGATCCTGGCTCAGAAGCAGGAGTATTATCCGATCACGAAAGCGATTTACGAGCTTCTCAACCTATTGGGCGATGGACCTTACATTGCCAGCGCGCTAGGGGTCTGGGCGATGGCCTTTCTCGCAGTGACCATCATCGGTGCGTCGGTCTTGTTGGGGAAGAAGCTGGGTGCGATCTTTCGGGTATAACTGGCTACCTCCCTCCTTTTGAATGGGTGCGAAAGATCTTCCTGAGTTCACCGAAGCCGAACCGCTCTTACAAACAACGGCGCGTCTGTCGAAGCATTCGGTAGATCGTCGACAGTCAAGGTGTCTTCGCCGCCCATTTGCTGGACAAGGCGAATCTCGTTCCATGTGACCAGATCGGTTGAGGTTTCGATCCGATAGACATCGTCAGGCTGGGCGGTGAACTCTATACTTCCCACTGCGCTGTCAACGATCCAGAAGCGCGAGTTGGGATCGGTCGGATCCGTTCCGAGGTGAAATTCGTCTTCATTGGAAAAACCGTCCGCATCTGGATCTGCGTTTGCGGTAGATCCATCGTTACTACCAAAAAACGTGGTCATCCAAGCGTTCGGAACTCCGTCGGGGGCGTCTGATGGTCTTGAATCGGGACGGAATCCAACGATGTTGAAGGCCACCAAAAGTTCGTTCGTGCCGTCTGAAAGTTGAACGATCGCTTTGTCGTAAAATGAGTTGACGCCCGCATCTGCCTCAACGTAATAAGCATTGGGGACATAAGTGAGTTGGTCGCCAGAAAGGGCGAATACCCCCAAGTTACCAGTCTGAGAGTTGAGCTGAACGGTGACGTTATCGCCCTGCAGGTCTCCATAGGGAATCGTGAACGTGTTGACGCCTGCGGATGGAGCGGTGGGATAGGATATAGCAACCTCTCTCCTCACAAAGGAGAAAGGCGGTGTATCGGAAGGGTGAATCTTGGCGATCGTCGAAATATCCCACGTTCTTGGATCCGCCCCGCGGCCGTCTCTGTGGAGGCGATAATACATTTGGGCATCGGCTCGATCCGAATCGCTCTCACTGGCAGTTTCGCTGCTGTGAGCAAGGCCGATGACGTGACCAATCTCGTGAGTAAGCGTTTCTTCAAGAGAAATCGGATCGGAGAGGGTGGCTTTTGTGTGGTCTAGAATTACATATCCATGGGTGGATGGGTTGAATGCGAGCCCGTCGATTGTGCCTCCCTCTCCTTGCTTGGTGGTAAAGAAGGTAGCTCCTCCAAACCCCAAAGTACTCGACTGGTCGTCGATCTCATTAAAATTGTCATGCATCTGAATTCGAATGACGCTGCCGTCCTCAAGACCGTAGTTTCGTGCGGAAATTGAAAATACTTCGTTGCCGACGATCTCGAATCGGACTGACGAGACTGCCTCCCACGCACCGAGTGCGTTTTGAATAGCCGTAATCGCTTGTTCTTCGGAAATACCGCTTGGAAGGGTTGATGTATCGATAATCACGGGAATCGGTTCGCCCCGATCGGGGGTTACAAATCTGCGAGGTTGAGTATCGCCCAGTAGGCCACTAGCGGGAACATTGAGAACACTTACCTGGGATTCGGCCACGTATTGGGAGAAGTCGAGACCAGGTCCTAAAAGATCGGCGATTTGACTGGCTTGTGCGGCAAGGCCGTTGGTATCTTCTTGGACCCCTTCAGGACCGCCTCGAAAAAGAAGGCCGTGCTCTCCAACGTCGACGAAAAGGAGAAGCCGTTGGTTAGTGATGATTGTAGGTTTACGGGCATCGTAATCGGCAATCCCACCTAAAGATCCACCGTAACCAAGGACGGAAAATTGACCTGGAAAGGAGCCGCGGATGGACTCCACGGTTTGAAAGACAAAGCGGGTGAAAATTTGGTGATCGATTTCTTCTACCCCTTGTTCCTTTGCGACTGCAACGACCACCCCATCGGCCCTTTCTACCTGTTCGGAGAGGGTTTCGGAAGCGATTGTGGCAGAAAAAAGGTTGAGTGGAGGAGTGGTGAGGATGAGGACACACAGTGCCGCAAAAGCAGCTGACTTAGAATCACGCATGGGATGACGGGATTAGTCTTCCTGTTTTAAGTCAACGTCAGGGCAATCTTAGGCAGTTTTTTGCAAGTTATTTACCGTAGGAAAGATACAAATCAACGAATCTGGATGTTTTGATATATTGGCTTGATCCTTTGAGGTTCCGGGTTTCAAACTAGAGGGTTTATGAGTCAATCATTCGTTTTTTCTTCAGAATCTGTGGGCGAGGGTCACCCGGATAAGGTCTCGGATTCGATATCCGACAGTGTCCTCGATGCTTGCCTGAAACAGGATCCGAAGAGCCGCGTAGCCTGTGAAACGCTGGTGAAAAGTAACTGCGTGGTTCTGGCGGGGGAGATTACGACGAGTGCCAAGCTCGACTATGAAAAAATCGTACGGGAGGCGATTGAGGATATCGGTTACGTGAACGACGATGACGTTTTTCACGCAGAGAGTGTATTTGTCACGAATTGCTTGACGAGACAGTCTGCCGACATCGCACAGGGTGTGGACGCTACGGCTGCTGAAGGAAAAGACACTAACGAGCAGGGTGCCGGGGACCAGGGAATCATGTTTGGCTATGCTTGCGACCAGACTTCCGAGCTGATGCCGGCTCCAGTCATGTTTGCGCACAGGCTTTTGCGCGAGATGGCGCGCCAGCGGAAAGAAGAGGGTGTAGAATGGCTGCGTCCCGATGTGAAGAGTCAGGTCGCCGTGCGTTTTGAAGGTGGCAAAATTGTTGGAATCGAGAACGTGGTTATCTCCACCCAGCATCGCGATGGCGTGAAGCACGAGCAGATCAAGGAGTTCTGCGTGGAGGAAGTGATTCGGAAGGTTCTGCCGGAGAATCTCTGCACGGATGACACCCAGTTTCTGATCAATCCAACGGGTAATTTCGTGATCGGGGGTCCTCAGGGTGATGCCGGCCTCACGGGGCGGAAAATCATCGTCGATACTTACGGCGGATGGGCCCGTCACGGGGGAGGTGCTTTTTCCGGAAAGGATCCTTCGAAGGTGGATCGATCGGCTGCCTATTTCTGCCGCTGGGTAGCGAAAAACATCGTTGCGGCTGGATTGGCTTCGGAGTGCGAGCTACAGGTGGCCTACGCGATTGGGTATCCTCACCCGACGAGTATTCACGTGGACACGTTTGGATCCGCAAAAGAGGGACTGACTGATTTGCAGATAGCCGCTGCGGCCCGTGAGGTATTTAGCTTTAAGCCTGCGGATATTGTCTCGCAGCTGGATCTTCTTCGACCGATCTATCGAGACTCGACCCACTACGGTCACTTCGGGAAGGCAGGCCTTCCCTGGGAGCAGACCAGTAAAGTGGAAGACTTGAAGGCGGCAGTCTGACCCGTATGCGAAGCCCGATATCACTGACAACCTAACACTGAGGATTTTATTATGGCAGTCATCACTGAAACCCAAACTGAATATAAAGTAGCGGATATCACTCTCGCCGATTACGGACGGAAGGAGATCGAGATCGCTACACAGGAAATGCCCGGCCTGATGGCTACACGGGAGAAGTATGCTCAGAGCAAACCATTGGCTGGTGTGCGAATCAGTGGTTCGCTCCACATGACCATTCAGACAGCAGTACTCATTGAGACGCTGGTGGATTTGGGAGCAGATGTGCGGTGGGCAAGCTGCAACATTTTCTCAACCCAGGACCACGCAGCCGCCGCGATTGCGGCCTCTGGTGTGCCGGTTTTTGCATGGAAGGGGGAAACCCTCGAAGAGTATTGGGAGTGCACGTGGAATGCGTTGACATGGCCGGACGGAAAAGGACCTAACCTGATCGTTGATGACGGTGGCGACGCAACCTTACTTATCCACAAGGGCTATGAGTATGAAGACGGCGATGATTGGCCCGAGCAACCGGGTGGATCCAAAGAGGAGCAAGTCATCAAGAACCTTCTGAAGAAGACGAAATCCGAAGACCCGATCCATTGGCACAACGTTCTCAAAGAGTGGAAGGGAGTATCCGAAGAAACGACAACCGGTGTTCACCGTCTCTACCAGATGCACGAGAAGGGGAAGCTCCTCGTTCCCGCGATCAACGTGAACGACTCGGTGACCAAGGCAAAGTTTGATAACCTCTACGGCTGCCGCGAATCGTTGATCGATGGAATCAAGCGTGCGACCGACGTAATGATCGCCGGAAAGGTTGCGGTTGTCTGTGGCTACGGTGATGTTGGAAAAGGCTGTGCCCAGGCTCTCCGGGGGATGGGCGCGCAGGTTCGCGTGACGGAGGTTGATCCGATTTGTGCTCTTCAAGCCGCCATGGAGGGCTTCAAGGTTACGACTATCGAAGACAGTTTGGATGTCGCCAACATCTATGTGACCACCACGGGCAACAAGGACATCATCACCTACGAACACATGAAGGCGATGAAGGACCAAGCCATCGTCTGTAACATTGGTCACTTCGATAACGAGATCCAGATGGATAGGCTGGAAAACTCATCGGAAGTCGAGCGGGTCAACGTGAAACCCCAAGTGGACCAGTGGCGCTTCAACGATGGACATGCGGTCTATGTGCTGGCTGAGGGTAGATTGGTCAATCTTGGCTGTGCGACCGGTCACCCATCCTTTGTGATGTCGAATTCATTCACCAACCAAGTGCTCGCGCAAGTTGAGCTCTGGAAGGAACTCGAAAAGTATCGTCCGGGAGTCTACGTTCTGCCGAAGCGTTTGGATGAAGAGGTGGCCCGCCTGCATCTTGAGAAGATCGGAGCAAAGCTTACGGTCATGACCGATGACCAAGCCGACTACATCGGTGTGAAAAAGGAAGGCCCGTACAAGTCGGAGCACTACCGGTACTAGCCCTGCGCCCTGTAGGAGAGGCTTCTTGACCTCCGTAGCCAGCAAGGCGAAGGACGGTTACGCCTCGACCAAGATGGCTGGAATACGAAGTAGATGATCGAGGGGTGAACCCTCATCCCACGGGAGTGGACTGCTGCAGGTGTGGCGGGATAGCGATGCGGGTCCGTAGTCCGTGTGGTCATCGGCCTCACGGCCGATGCTACCCGAAACTGCGAGGCAAATTCTTATGCTTCCTAGTCCGAAGTTTCGGAGGACTCCCGAAGCCACTCGGTGTAATCGGCCTCCGGTATCGCACCCGACGCCAAGGCCAGCGTTCGCTCAACTACCTGCTCTTCGGTAGCGGAGAACAAGTATTGGTTGCACTCGAGGAACAGGGTGGCAGTGAGGAAGCCGGTTCGCTTGTTCCCATCCAAGAACGGATGATTTTTAATGATCCCACTGGCGTAGGATCCCGCTAAATCAAAAGGGTCGGGCTTTCCGTATGCGAAGAGATTTTTTGGCCGATCCAATGCCGCCAAAAGCGGTCCTTCGTCACGCAAACCATCCGCACCACCAAATCTTTCAAGAGCAGAAGAATGAACCGCAAGGCAATCGGTGGCATCTATCCAAACCGGTTCTTTCACTTTGCTAACTCTCGAAGAGCATTTCGATACCTCTTCATCAAGCTGTCAGCAATTGCCATTTTCTCCGCAAAGCCCGGCCGTTCCGGTGTAATGCGTAACGAACCCTCCGGGGCTTCGGTAAGGTAGAGCGAGGCACCCTCTTCGACTTTTAGAGTGTGCAGTGCTTCCTTAGGTATAACGATTCCGAGTGAGTTCCCGATTCGACGGACTTTGGTTTCAATGGCCATAGTGATAACAAAAGTTATTACAATGCCATTGTCAATGGTTCTTCATCTGCAAGTTCATCATAAAGGTAGTCCTCAAGCCGGGTTGCGATGTCCCGTACAGGCCCTAGTCCAACCCGAGTTCTGTGCGCACCTCCGACCAAAGGGACTGGAAAGAAGCTGCGGCGGGGGAGGTTCTTGCGAAAGCGGCTACCGGACGGCGGTGAGTCCCCATCTGCTCGATAATGCTTGCCGAAGGAATCGTTTGTGCGAGGAAGTGAGGGCTTCCTTCGCGGGATTCCTCCATGGTTTCGCGGTGAAGTTTTTTCCTTTGGTCTGCCATGGAGAAAAAGGCTTTTAAGCGATTTACCGGAAGGTTGTTTTTCTCAAAGAAACCCTTCACTTGGTCAAAGGTATGGACGGAGAGTGTAGAGGGGATCGTTGGGACTAACACGAGATGTGACAGTCGAAACAGGTTTTCGGAGAGCAAAGAGATCCCGGCAGGTGCATCCGCGACAATCAAATCATAATCCCCCTTGAATCCCTTGAAGAGGGCAGAGAGTGCGGTCGAAGACTTCTTTTCCTCGTCCAGGGTCCGGTCGAGATGGCGGAACTCGAGGTGCGCGGGAAGCAGATCCAGATGAATAAACTCGGTTTGTCGAACTTGTTTGTGGGCAAACGATTTCCCCTTGATGAGTTTGCCCGTTTTCATCTTGGTCGGTGGCTTCGCCCGCAAGTAGAAAGTCGAAGCAGCCTGTGGGTCGAGGTCGCAAAGTAAGACACTAAATCCTTCCGTTGCAGCAGCGTAGGCGAGATTCACTGCAGAGGTAGTCTTTCCGACACCTCCTTTGATGTGGTAGAGCGAGAGAACTTTCATGGCCGTTCGGAAAGACAACGGCCTTGTTCGCCGGGAGGCAAGAACAGGAGGCTCCGATCAAGGGCGAAGGAAGCTCTCGATCGTATCAAAGTGCGTCCGAATCGCCTCGAGTGGACGTGAGGATTCGACGATCTCCTTGAAAAGGCCGGTTTTCTCCTCCTTCAGACGCTGAATGTTCTCCTCAATGGTGTTCTGGGTAATGAGCCGATAGACAAATACGGTTTTCTGTTGGCCAATTCGGTGGACACGGTCAATCGCCTGTTGTTCGGCGGCCGGGTTCCACCATGGATCGAGAAGGAAGACGTAGTCGGCGGCATGGAGAGTGATTCCGGTGCCACCCGCTTTGAGACTGGCGAGCATCACGCCCGCGCGGCGATGCTTTTGAAACTCTGCGACCGGCACTTCGCGGTCTCTGGTAGAGCCAGTTAGGCGAAAGAGAGTCGTCTGCGGAAAACGGTCGCGCAGAAGTTCCTCTGCTCTATCCAGAAGCGAGACGAACTGGCTAAAAACAACTACTTTCCGGGGGCCGACGAGGATCTCCTTGAGGTGCTCGCTAAGGGTTTCGAGTTTACCGCTAAGTGACGCGAGCGGGGCTTCCAGATTCACATCCGATTCCTCGAGAAACGGTGTTGGAAGAAGCCGCAGATCACAACAAGCCTGTCGAAGCCGGGTGATCGCGGTAAGAAAGTGAAAGCTGCGCTGGCCACTCATACTCTGATAGCCAGTGTTGAAGTCTTGAAAAATCGTATCGGCAATCCGGTTATAGATTTTGGTTTGGGGGTCGCCCATGGAACAGAACAGGTCTGTCTCAACCTTCCCGGGTAGTTCCTGCACGACCTCTTTCTTCGTGCGACGAATCAGGAACGGTGCCGCTTGTAGCTTGACACGCTCTATCAACGACTTGCTGTCCCGGGTCATTTGATCAAAAAACTCCCGGCGACTGCCGAGAAGGTCGGGCATCAAGAAGCGGAAAATGGACCACAAGTCCATCTGACTGTTTTCGACAGGAGTCCCGGTTAGAGCAATCCGGTGGACGGCCTTTATGGCAAAGCAGGAACGACTCACCTTGGCATCAGGGTTCTTGATTTGTTGGGCTTCATCCAGAACAGCGTAACGAAACCGATGCTCTTCCAAAAGAGGTCGATGGCGACGAAGCTGAGTATAGCTGGCTATCCACAGGCAGACTTCACTGTCGTCTTTCCAGGATTCTCCAGATCGAAGAGTCTTGACCTTTAGATACGGAAAGAAGCGTTCGGCCTCCCGTATCCATACAGGAACTACGCTAGCCGGACATACTACGAGAGAAGAAGCCTCTCTCAATCCGTCTAGATTCAAAAGGGAAAGTACCTGAACCGTTTTGCCGAGGCCCATTTCGTCGGCAAGCAAGGGGTGGCAATCGTGCTGGCAAAGGTGGTGGAGATGTGCGACGCCACGTTTCTGGTAGGGTCTTAGAAAATCCGGTGTGCCCGCAGGAGGTACTGCGTCGGGAGACTTCAGAGCCTCAACCCAATCGCTGACCTCCCGAGAGAGTTGAAAGGTAACCGGTTGGGTTTGAAATAGGCTCAGAAACAAGTAGGGCGGTAGATCCTGTCTCTTCTCTTTCGGCAGTCCGTCCAACTGATGAGAAAGATGAATGCCGTCAGGATCCAGACGAACAAGGCCGCGTCCCGGAAGAAATAGTGGACTTTCTTTGCGACGGATGAGTCGGTTAATCTCCGCCTCGGACAGCCGCTCGCCGTTGAGCTCGGAAGTCCATTCCAATCTGAGTCCTTTCCCAGCTGTGGAGCGGGAGACCTTGGCTTGGAGGTGAACTTCCCGCTGACCATAGTCGAGCAGGTTCACATCCGCCGTTTGACGGATGTCAAAATAGGGACGCCAAGAAGGCACGCCTGTTCGCAGAAAGCTGAGAAACATCTCCGTTTCGGGCATCTCAAAAATCTTCGAATGACTATTGAAGCGAAAGCCGCTCTGTCGCGCCATGTGAGAGAGTTGGATGAGTTTTTCCCGATGGGCGGAAGACTCATCGCGGCCTGACTCATGGGTGGGCAAGCTACGAAAGCAGAGTTTTTCTCCCTCGATGAAGAGAAGGATAACGGGTTTAGCCTCAATTCTACTCGGCGTTGGTTCTTGGGAATTGTTTGAGCCCTGATCAGATCCTTTAGAAGACGGCGAGTTGGTGACTTGGAAGGGAAGGGGTGTCAGTCGGTCTGCGATCAACTCCTCGACTTCGTAGAGACCTGCAATCGCGATCGAGTGTCCGAGGTCGGGATCATTTCGTGAGTCGCGGACTCTCGGGCCGATCCGCGACCACTCGACAATGGAGTAGGCTTCGCCTTCCGCAGTATCGACGGAAACGGTCAAATCCTGAGGGGTGAGTGAAATTTCGCTGATTCGGTTGGTGCGATACAAACGTCTCCCTTGCGAGAGTCTATCGGGGGAAAAATGGTCTTCCCAATCCCGTGCCAGCCACCGTGACCAAGTCTTTAGAGCTGGTATTGAGTACCGTTGTTTGGCGTCCCGCGAATACATGCAACCTTCGATTAAAGAAGACGCGGAAGGAAGAATCAATCCCCAGTGTTGTGTGCGAACTCGAAAAGATGATTTTTGGGATCAATCGATGGGACATTGGATTTTCGGAACGGAGGCCATGTTGCCCGCATACTCAGGGTGGGGTAGTGCTAAAAAGGGATACTGGTACGACGAATCAGCGCAGGAAAACGCGTAGCTTCTAATGACTTTCGGGGTTGAAAGGTCCCTTCCATCTACTCATTCTCTTCGGTTTTTATTTTCCATGGCCACGTTTTTGATAGCTCTCTTTTCGGTAGTTCTGATCCTTATCTGCTTTTTCGTGACTTTGCTCGTCCTCATGCAGAAGCCTAGTGCGAATTCAGGCATGGGTGCCGCACTTGGGGGAGGTGCTGCCGAACAGGCATTTGGTGGTGAAGCAACGAATGTCCTTACCCGCGGGACCATCTACGCTATCATCGGTTTTTTCATACTATCCTTCGGTCTTTATCTGGCGACGCTTGCGACTGTTGAGCGTGCCGATGGGGGAGCCCCAGGCGTGTCGTTGACCAACATCGAAGAGGAGCCGTCCACGGACACTCCTGCCGCTACTGAGACTACCGAAGATGGCGACCAGTCTGAATCGACGGAATCCTCTGCAGCCGTTTCGGAAGAAGGTGAAGCAGTTCCTGCAGAACCGGATACCCCTCAGTCCGAAGCTCTTCAGCTAGAGGATCTGGACAAACCGTCAACAGACGGAACCGGTTCGTGAGGACATGACGCGGAGCCTTCAAAGGTTTTGCGTCTGTGCTTTTCTATCTTTGGCAGCGGTAACGTGGGTATCGGGTCAAGCTGGCAGGGATTTCGGACGAACGGCTAGAGACGTAAATCCTCTTTCGGCGGCGGAGGCTGAGATTTTCCTGAATTCGTTTCTGCGGACCCGCGGAGGAATGGATTCGGTTCTCGACGGTCGTTTGACTCATTACCCTCGCCGAGGAGAACGCACGGTACTTCCCATTCGCGTTTTTACAGGTTGGCGGGGGAGAGACCTCGATCTACGTATAGAGCAGGAGCCAGATGGTTTCGCTCCCTCCCAGAGGTTTTTGTTTCTAGGTGGAAAAAGTCCTACCGGATGGGAATGGAGTTTGGAGGGAGGTCTCGCTGAGTTACCCAGCGGGCAGCTGTTTCAACCTCTCCTCGAGGGAATGGACCTGACTGCCTTCGACCTTTTGACCCCTTACCTTGATTGGACAGAGGCGGAATATGTGAAATCGGAGAGAGTGCTCGATAGCCCAGCTCACTGGTTTCGATTCTCTCCTCCGGAGGAGTGGAAGACTCTGCTTCCGAGGGATGGACCTGCAACAGTGATGGTTGCTTTGGACGCTCGTTTTGATGCTCCGATTCGAGTTGAGTATTTGAATGCAGATGGTGATGTGATCCGTTCATTAGAGGCGAGAAGTTTTAAGAAGATTTCAGACACTTGGATCGTTCGACGGTTGGAAGTGGTAGACGAAAGGACAAGGGACCGGACGGAATGGCGGATCGATGACGCAGTTGTTGAACTGGTGCTTCCGTTGGAAACTTTTACACCTGATGGTTTAGCCGATACTGTTGAGACAACGGGCGAAGCACCAACCTTGGGCAAGGGATAACTCTTTTGATCTTGTGCGTTTCTCTCCTTAAAGAGGAGTAAAGTTTCCGGGAGTGGGATCGATGCTTCAAAGGCATTTGTTTATCGATCAAGAACCGTTTTCATTTCGGCCTGATTGCAGAACGTTCATCATCCAATGATGGTGATTGGTTTGAGTTCTCGGGGTTAACATCAGGAATTATTTCTGGTGATCGGCAATTACGAGATCAGTGTTTTTTGGATACAAAGATAATGGTTGGGTTCGGTCATCCGATTGAAAGAAAGCATGTCTTGGAGGTAAGGATGGAAAACCAGTATTGACGGGCTGCTTTCAAAGCGGTTTAGTCCTCGAAACTCCGGGAACTATGGCTATCAATTATTCGACTCCGCTCACCTTTGAGGTGGATGAAGAATCCTTCCGGAAGTTAAGAGAATTGGTAGACCTTACCGGTGCTAAAAATCTTAGCGATGTAATCCGGATTGCCCTTCAGATTTTCGATTACGATCACTTTAATCCTGAAACCTCTAAGACCCGCCAACTGTCAGTTCGCCTCGACCCAAAACTGCGTGATGTGGTGTCCCGTGTTTCTAAAAAGAATAAAGTAAGTTTTGGAGAAGTGTTGCGCGCCGCTCTTGGTGCGCTCTCCGAAAAACCGCTCCGTGAAGTGGTTCGTGAAACCAGCAAAACAGACATGGCAAAGAAAACAGTGAAAAAAAAGGCGGCCAAAAAGGCGGCCAAGAAGGCTGTGAAGAAAACGGCTAAAAAAGCAGTCAAGAAGGCTCCTTCAAAGAAGGTTGCCAAAAAGGCTGCAAAGAAAGTCACTAAGAAAGTGACCAAGAAGGCTGCGAAGAAAGCTGCAAAAAAAGCGACTAAGAAGGTAGCCAAGAAGGCTGTCAAAAAGGTGGCGAAAAAGGCCAAGAAAAAGACCGTCAAGAAGGTTGCGAAAAAGGCAGCCAAGAAAGCTACCAAGAAGGCGGTGAAGAAAGCACCTGCCAAGAAGGCAGCGAAAAAGGCTGTAAAGAAGGCGGCCAAAAAGAAGAAGAAGTAATACGCTTTTAAGGCGGTTTCACGAGCTGGCTGGCTCCGGGTGAAGGTTTCACCTGGAGCCGGTGCCAGTGAAACGTGCTTTTACCCTTTTCTAAGCGGTTTTGGTATCCGCACTTCAGTAGGGAGAGATACCAGATTCTTTGGGAGTAAGAGATAGGCCTGTTTGGACTTGAGCTCCGGCTGGGCCGGGTCCGTTCGGTCTCGAACTCGGAGCTCCCGCTACCCTCTGGATTTAAGGGAAAGGGAGAACTACCCATTTTGAAATGAAAGGTTCTCTTGAACCTGAACTAGTATCTTGTTTCCTCATTGGGCATGGAAGGATTCCAAAAGTTTCTGTCCGCTAGAGCCTTGGCTATTGAGCCTTCTCCAACGCTCGCTGTGGATGCCAAGGCAAAGGCACTCAAAGCCGAAGGCCGCGACGTTTGTGGTTTTGGTGCGGGAGAACCTGATTTTGATACACCGGAGTTTATCAAGGAAGCCTGCATTCAGGCGGTTCATGACGGAAAGACGAAGTATGCACCTGCTCCAGGTCTACCGGAATTGAGAGAGGCACTTGCCGAGAAGTATAAAAGGGACAACGGATTTTCCTCCTGCGAAAGCTCTCAAGTGGTGGTGAGTCCGGGAGGAAAGTATAGTTGTTATTTGGCCATACAGGCGGTCTGCAACCATGGAGATGAAGTGCTGATTCCGGCACCTTTCTGGGTAAGCTACCCGGAAATGGTAAAGTTGGCCGGGGGCATTCCCAAAATACTCGAAACAAAAATCTCGGATGGGTTTTGCCTTGATCCGGACCGACTTCAAGAGGCCGTCACGGAGAAGACAAAACTCCTCATCCTAAACAGTCCTTCGAACCCGACCGGTGGAGTTTACCCTCCTGAACTAATCCGCAGAATCTTCGAGATTTGTTCACAACACGGGATCCTGATTTTGTCGGATGAAATCTATGAGTATCTTCTCTATGACGACAGCGAGCATTTATCTCCCGCCTCGATTTCGGAAGAAGCCGCGCGCCTGGTGATAACGGTAGGAGGATTTAGTAAAACGTTTTCAATGACGGGATGGCGTCTTGGCACCCTGGTCGCCACTCCCGAAATTGCAAAAGCAGTCTCCAGTCTGCAAAGCCAGACGACTTCCAATGCTACGACCTTCGCCCAATACGGCGCACTGGCAGCAATGAGAAATTGGGATCTGGCGAGACGCGAGATGGACAAGATGATACAGGTCTTTGACCGTAGGCGGATAAAGCTGTTAGAGGGTCTCAATTCAATTCGAGGAGTTTCCTGCTACCGTTCTACCGGAGCGTTTTACCTTTTCCCCGATATTAGTGCCCTGGAGATAGCTCCAGCGGATTTTGCCAAAGACCTTTTGGAGAAAAAGTTGGTTGCAGTGGTCGCCGGAGAAGGGTTCGGAAGTAAAAGCGGGATTCGGCTAAGTTATGCGACGTCGGACGACGTTATCGACCGCGGGTTGGAGCGCTTGAAAGACTTTATCGAGTCTGAATTCTCCTAGAAACGGAATTTTCGAACAGCAGTGAACGGAGAATGTCTGAGGTAGGTGAGATAGGATCCTCTGAGGGGGGAAAGCCAACACAGGCTAAGGGGTTCATGCGCTTGATTCGAGCGGCCAATCATTCAATAGACGGTATCGGGGCAGCCCTCAAACACGAAGCGGCTTTTCGTCAAGAGATCGTTTTGGCCTGTATATTGATACCTCTTGCGATTGTGCTTGAGTTACCGGTGACCGAAAAGGTCTTGCTCGTTGGGGTTTTGTTTTTCGTTCTGGTTACAGAGCTTCTCAACACGGCGGTGGAGTGTTGTATCGACTACATTTCATTTGACCTGCACCCTATAGCAAAACGCGCGAAAGACCTAGGGAGCGCTGCCGTTTTTCTGACGTTGGTCTTTGCGGGAGCGACGTGGGGTTTGGTTCTTTGGGCGAATTGGCCTCTCGAATTTCTGTGGGCTTAGGAAGAACCGAGGACTTGTCTCCACCAAGGAGACCTGAGCGAACGCGGAAGTGGTCTTGGTTCAATTCTCCACGCCAAATCGATATACCGTAAAGCTGCGAAACGTGTCTCCCGGCTTTAATACCGTCGAGGGAAAGTGAGGCTCGTTTGGACTGTTTGCGAGATGCTGGGTTTCGAGGCAGAGTGCTTGGTGGTTTCTGGGTTTCTCTCCGTTTTTTCCGGGTAGCGTGGTATCACCGAGAGTATTTGCGGTGTAGAGTTGCACTGCAGGTTCACTAGTCAAAACCTCCATGGTTCGCCCACTGCCGGGATGAACCACGCGGCAGTCCCAGTCCCGGTCATGGCTACGCTGACCGAAAAGGAAAGAGTGGTCGAATCCGCCGACCCGCAGGATCTGCGGATGATCGCTAGCGAGCCTCTCACCGACAGGCACAGATTTCCGAAGGTCAAAATCAGTTCCGTCAACAGCAAGGATCTCTCCTGTTGGTATATCGTCTTCGTCGGTGGGCACGAAGAACGGCGCACGTATGCAGACTTCGTGATCTTTGATCGAATGACTCTCCGGCCCTCCCAAATTGAAGTAACTGTGGTTGGTCAGGTTGATCACTGTTGTCCGGTCTGATTGGGCGGTATATTCAATTCGCAATTCGTTTCCGGAGGTGAGGCGATAGCTCACCATGGTTTCCAGTTTTCCCGGGAACCCTTCTTCGCCGTCAGGACTAGTGTACGACAATTGGACCAGGGAATCTGCACCATCGTTCATCGTAGCTGCCGACCAGAGTTTCTTGTCAAATCCCTTGAACCCTCCGTGGAGGCAATACTTATTGAACTTATTTTTCGGAAGATGGTAAGTGTGCCCATCGAGGGCGAACTCGGCGTCGCGAATTCGATTGGCGTATCTTCCGGTTATGGCTCCATAGTGGGGATGATGGTCAAGATACCCGGCGAGATCGGGTTCTCCGAGGACTACATCAGCGGGGTTCCCACTGGTGTCCGGAGTATGAATTTCCTGAACAATCCCACCGTAGTTGATGAGACGCACAACCATCCCATTGGAGTTACTCAAGGTAAAGCGGGAGACCTCCCGGCCGTCGGGTAGGTTTCCAAATGATTCAATTTCAATGGGAGGCATGCTAGTAGCTTTCTTCAGTGATTTTTACTTTGCCGCGGAAGATATAATACACCGAAACCGTGTAAGTTAAAACAATTGGAACTCCGACAAGCGCTACGATCATCATGAAGTTCAGGGTATTCTCGGTAGAGGATCCGTTGTAAATCGTGAGGGAATTTTTGATGTTTGGAGTCGAAAAAACCATTGTCGGGTAGATGGTAGCCGCGAGGAGAGTCATTAGCGCAATCATCGATCCACATGAGCTGACGAAGGCGATATTCTCGCGTCCATGGTACACCTCTCGTGGGATATTGAATGCAAGCAACAAGGCCAGAGCGAAGAGAACAAAGAGAATGGCTGGTCGCTCATCGAAGGCCTTGGCGACATGTTCGGAGACGAATGGGGTGCTCAGACCCACTATCAGGAACAGAACCATGTAAATCGGTATGGTTATCTTTATCCACCGCTTGAGCTTTGCCTGAAGCTCTCCCTCTGTCTTCAGGATCAGGTAAATGTTACCATGCATCGCAAAAAGTGCCACTGTGGTGAAGCCGAGCAACAAGGCATAAGGGTGGAGTAGGGTAAGAAGGTTTCCTGTGAATTCATGATGAACATCCAGCGGAATCCCCCAGACCACATTCCCCATTGCCACTCCGATCAGAAAGGACGACAGCACACTGCCAACGGCAAACGCTTTGTCCCAGCTCCTCCTCCATAGAAGTTGTGGCTGCTTGCTTCTCAGCTCGATAGCCACAGCCCGAAAAATGAGGGCGAAGAGCAGGAACATAAAAGCGTCGTAGAATCCAGAGAAAACCGTGGCGTAGACCTCAGGAAAGGCTGCAAAAAGGGCCCCGCCCCCCGTAACGAGCCACACTTCGTTTCCATCCCAGACCGGGCCGATTGAATTGAGCAGTATCCGCCGCTCTTCGTCAGTTTTCGTAAACAAGTGGAGGGCTCCTACGCCGAGGTCGAATCCGTCCAGCATGGCGTATCCGGTAAAAAGGATACCAACAAGAACAAACCAAAAGGTAGGAAGATCGAAGGCGATCATTTGGACAATCCTCTGGTTTTTTCGCTGAGCACCTCGATCGAACGCCACTTTTCCGGGATCTGCTCGCCGGAGATGTCGTCACTGGGGCCGTGGTGAATCTTGGTGTGCAGGGTGTACAAGAAGACGAGAAAGAGGAGCGCGTAGATCAGGCCAAACAAGATGAGTGAAGTGAGAACCTGTTCAGCCCGAACTGCTTTCGAAAGGCCCTCGCTGGTCTTTAAAATTTCGTAAACGATCCACGGCTGTCGCCCCATTTCGGCTGTGTACCAACCGGCTTGACCAGCCAACTGCGGAAGAAAGACAGAGAAAACGCAAATGATTAGGTACCAACGGGTAAATCGGTTGTCGGTCGTCCACAAGCGACCCGTCTTCCAGAACCAAAGTCCTGCCCACGCGATGAAAAATAGCGCGATTCCACAGGCGATCATTATGTGGTAGGTTTGAAATATGACCGGAACGTTTGGCCAATAGTTGGGACGGATGGTTTTCAGTTCTTCAGGAGTGGCATTGGGGTGCCGGCTAAGAAGAAATTCGTCGCTAGGCAGTTCCTCCAACCCTTTTACGATGGTCTGGCTTGCTTTGATTGGATGAAGAAAGTCTCCGGATACCAGAATACTCAGTAGGTAGGGAATTTTCAGAGAAGTTTCCCGGATGCCGATTCGATTTCCCTCTTCGTCTTTCTCCCAGGAAACCCAGCCTATTATTCCAAGGGGAGCATCGGCGGTGGTTTGAGCTAGGCCCTCGATCGCAGCGAGCTTGGTTGGCTGGTTTTCGGCTACACCGCGGGCGGTTGAATCTGCACTCCAGAATTGGAGGACAGTGGTGATTGCTGCAACAATGAGCGCAATTTTCATGCTCATTTTGGCAAACGGAATATGGCGATTCTTGAGGAGGTAGAACGCACTGACGCTGATCACCAAAAAAGTTCCAACTAGCCAGCAAGCGAGCACGGTATGGACCAGTCGATCCATTGATGAAGGACTGAAGAGCATCTCCCAAAAGTCGGTAATCACCGCGCGCACGCTATCGAGGTCTTCGGCTTGGAGAACGTAGTCTTTCGGCAGTGGTACTTCTTCAAAGGTATACGAGCCCTCTGCGAGATCTGCGGTAAGTGGGTGCTGTGTGCCTTCCTCATCGACTTTGAAGCGTTTTGCAAGGTGGTATCCTGCGGGAGTCTGCATCCATGAATTGGCCACGAGAATCCAGATCGCGCTAAAGTGGGAACCCAGAGCGACCATGCAGGTCGAGAAAAAGTGGAGGCGTGGCCCTACCTTGTCCCAGCCAAAGAGAAGGATTGCGAGGAAGCCGGACTCGAGAAAAAATGCGTAAATGCCCTCAATCGCGAGCGGAGAGCCAAAGACGTCTCCGACGAAACGGGAGTAGGTCGCCCAATTGGTTCCGAATTCGAACTCCATCACGATGCCTGAGGCAACGCCAATCGCGAAGATCAGCCCAAAGATGCGGGTCCAGAACCTCCCCATGTTGTGGTAGAGAGGGTTACGGGTCTTTAGCCAAAGCCCCGAGATAATCACCAAAATCAGACCTAGGCCGATGGTCATCGGCGGGAATAGGTAGTGAAACGAGATCGTAAATGCGAATTGGATCCGCGAAAGGATTTCGATGTCCACTATTACTAGAAGATTAGCTCACCGTGCCATGAGAGGGACAATGATTCCCACTCCGTATAGGATACTCACTAGGAAAATAATAAATCCAATCCTGCGGGTAAAGGTCTCTGGGTTGCGTTCATTCCACTCGGTTCTGCGATAAATTCTCTTAAAAAGTCCCTCGAAGTTCGGATGGGATGCAGGCCGCAGAAGTGAATGTAAACCGATCACAAAGCCAGCGACGAACGGAATTAGGAGGACTATTTCGAGAAGTACCACGCTAGGTAGGATCGGTGCCCAATGAGTAAGGATGTGGACGATTGAAGGCAAGGCTAAGTGTGCAGGAATTGAGCCAAGCGGTGGTCATAATTTCTTCCTTTGGATAAAATTTTCGGCAAGCGCTTCGTAGAGGGCATTCTTGCAAATCAACTTCGAGACTGCGTAGGCGGTGATAGCAGCTCCGGCTAGGGGAAGTGAAAACAGAAGGACACCCGTCATTTCCAGGAGAATAATGAAGGAGGTCATCGGACTCTGCACCACTCCGGCGAAGTAGGCAGCCATGAAAAGGAGGACGATGGCCTGAAGTTCAAGGCCAGTCCATGCAAACAGAGAATGCGTAGCCAAACCGAGGCCGGCACCTATTGAAAAGGACGGATCGAAAAGCCCACCGGGGATAGCGGTAAGGAGAACAAGGAAAGAGGCAGAAGCCCTGTAGGCTGGATAGAGAGGGGTGATTCCTTCACGGATCTTTAGTAGTTCGCTCTGCGCTTCTTCGGATAGCGTATCGAAATAGGCTGGACTTCCCTCCAGCAGCAGTGCACGGGCCTGTGCATATCCACTCCCATAGCTCTGCCCGTCTGAAACAATGCCGATAACCGCTATCATTGCTCCAATCACCAATGCGGTGACTACTTTTCTTTTTTTGATCATCCTCGAGACGAATGGCATGAGAATGAGGAGTAACTTGGAAAACAGGCCGCCCAGTGCGCCTCCCACCAGACCAATCAAGAGGACAGCTATCCACGGTTTCCAGCCAGCGAGAAGGAGCGGGTTCGTGCCTTCTTGGAGCCTTCCGTAGAAGTAGTCATTGCCCACACCGATCACGCAGATTACGCAGGCGATCACGACCGTCCGAACGATCACGGCCATGTTGCGCTTGTCAAAGGAACGCCCGATCTCCTCCATTGCGAAGACGATTCCAGCGACAGGTGCGTTGAACGCTGCGGCAATTCCGGCGGCCCCGCCGGCGAGGATCAGTCCTCGGTCTGCCAGATGTTGGGGCACTCCACGGAGACGGGAAAGGGTATGCATACAGCACGCTCCGAGCTGAACCGACGGTCCCTCCCGTCCGATCGAAAGAAAGGAGAGGAGTCCCATTGACGTGAGGAGAATCTTCCCCCCCGCTACCTTGAGAGAGAGTAAGCGATCCCTTTCCTCACCGGGTCCGAGTTTGAGCGCGGCGATGGTCTGTGGAATTCCTGTTCCATCGGTTCCTAGAAAGTATTTGTCCCTTAGCCAAAGGATCAGGAGCAGCATCGCGGGAATGACCAATGGCGGAATCCACGGATAATTCTCGTGAATGTACAGCAAGGGTGTATCCGCCGATTTTTCGATGAGGCTAAACACCAAAGCGCCAATGCCCGCACCAATCGCACCCGCCACAGTGAGGAAAAGTGCCCCGGATCGGGTAAGGTGCGACGGGTTCTCTGTAAGGCGAGCGTTCAGCGTTTGCTTTCCTGCTGAGATTTTAATCGTTGCACCGTTTCAATACCCGAAGAGATGGTCCGGATTTTTCATTACCGAATCTGCGGACTTCCGTCCACTCTTGAATGGGAAGCGGGAGATCTCCCCTACACTCAAGCAGAAACGTTCCCGATGGAAAGAGGTAGTTGTCCGCAAAAGCCATTAGATCGGTTAGCAGGTCCTCGGCTAAATTGTAGGGAGGGTCTGCAAAAATGAAGTCAAACTGCCGATTACTAGGAATACCATGGCGACGGAAGTCACGGACGATCACGTGCTCGGCCGATTGCGGACTCCCCATCGATTTTCGAACAGCCTGACGGTTGGATTCCAGAATGCCAGCTACCCGCCGGGAGGACTCTACCCAAGTGACCGCGCTTGCACCGCGGCTCAATGCCTCAAGGCCATAGGCTCCGGTGCCAGCAAAGAGGTCGAGCACCTTTGAGCCGATCACACCAGATCCGATATTGGAGAACACGGCTTCCCGCATGCGGTCGGTCGCAGGTCGGACCTCGGGACCTTTTCTGGGTGTTTGGAGTCGAACTCCCGCTGCTTTTCCTCCAGTGATTCTCATGCTAAAGGGCTGAGTGTAGCCGAACTTTTGATGGTCTTTCGACGCTTGTTGTTGTGGCAAACGTTTTTGAACCATCCTGCACAGAGTGTTGATTTTTTCTGCATTCTAGCCCATAGACTTCCGGTTTTTCACAATGAAGACGCATACATTCCTTAAATTGGTCATTCTAGCATTCCTTCCGATGACGGCTGCAGTTGCAGCTTCCGCAGACGAAGGGAACTCGGCTGGAGGCTGGAAGACCTATGTGACCGCTTCTCAGGTGGCCGAGCTGCTTGAAAAGCCGAATACTTTGGCGATCGATGTTCGGAGCGCCGACGAATACGCGGCGGGACACATTCCCGGTGCGATCAATTTGCCTGGATCGCGGTGGCGCACTCCGAAGGCAAAACCCGGCAAGGGAGAGAGCCAGTACATCTTCCGAGATTCAGACGAGAAGCCGGATGTTCAAAAGTATGAATCATTCCTCAGTCAGGCAGGGGTGAAAAATTCTCACGACATCATTGTTTACGGGAACCACGCAGGCAAAACAGATGGTTCGGTTCCAGCGATGATCCTCGAATGGTTGGGACATGAGAATATCGCGTTTTTGAACGGAATCGGAGTCGATCAATGGACTGGTGCTGGTTTCAACCTTACAGATCAGCCGCGGACTCTGGAACCCTCCTCCTATGTTGCTTCTCCAATTCCCGGCTACATTTGGAACCTGGGTCAAGTGCTGGGTTCGCTCGATGATCCGAACGTTGTCTTTGTAGACACTCGAACAGAGGCGGAATACGTCGGTGAGAATAAACGCGACAATGCTCGAGGGGGCCATATTCCGGGAGCGATTCGTTTCGACTACGTAGACGGACTTGATCCTGACACGATGGAGGTCCTTCCGGCGGAGGTTATTCAGGCTGAGCTGGACGAACGGGGAATTACCCGGGATCAGACGATCGTTCTCTACTGCCAGACTTCAACGCGGGTTAGCCTTCACGCACTTGCCTTGAAGGACCTTGGTTACGACAACGTGGTCGTCTACGACGCGAGTTGGTTCGAGTATGGCAATCGGGACGATACTCCGATCAGCGGGATCGAGTAGTGGTTCAAGTCGTATTACAGAGGGACGGATTTTGAGCGATTTGCGCCAGCGCAAGCTCTCGGTCGCGGCCAATTGCATCCTTTAGTTCTTCCACCCCTGAGAACTTTCTCTCGGGCCTGAGAAGTCGTATCCATTCGACGAGCAAGGTGTCTCCATAACTTGCGGGGCAGTCTTCCAGAGAATGAACTTCGAGAAGCGGTAAATCTCTTTCTTCGACGGTTGGGCGTCGCCCAAAGTTAGCGACGGCCGGTCGAAGGACGCTCGGTTGGGGAGCGAGAACGCGGTACCGGACAAGGTATACACCCAAAGTGGGAATCAGTTCGTGTTCGACTGGCATGTTGAGGGTTGGAAACCCAAGAGTACGACCGAGTTGTTTTCCTTTTTGAACCTCTCCGATAGAATGGTAGGGTCTGCCGAGAAGGGCATTCACTTCTTCGATAGGTCGATCGGCTAAATAGGACCTTATCCGGGTGCTGCTGATGGGTTCGCCGTCCAGTTGAACCCTTTCGCAACTGTAAACGGAAATGCCGTGGCTGCGGAGGCTTTCCACGAGAACCTTTGGTGAACCCGATCGTCCTTTGCCGAAGCGAAAATTCTCGCCCACCGAAACACTACTCAGGGAAGGAACGATGCCGCGCAACCAACCAACGAATTCCTTGGCGGTGAGTTTTGAGAACTTGTGGTCAAAAGTCTGTATGAGGGCGAGGTCGACACCAATCTCTCGTAGGAGTTCTTCCTTGACCCGCGCGGGATAGATTTGAGGAGTAGGATTTTCGGGTCGAAAGAGGTGGCTCGGATGGGGATCAAAGGTAAGAATTCCCGAAAGACCGCCATCGAGTTCGGCAGATCGGATAGCGGAGTAGATTACCGATTGGTGCCCAAGGTGAATCCCATCGAACATTCCAATGGCGAGATGGATAGGTCGCTTGATGGCTGCAAGGGTAGAAAAAGACTCCGGGTGATAGGAATTCATCCAGGGTAGGACATTTTTGGGTAAATGAGGATCAAAAGGTCTAAGTTAAGGAAATGACAGTAGTCGAAATGAAGCACTCGTCCAGATCACACTAAGGTAGTCTTGTGACTTCCCCCTTGTCACCGACCGCTGCAACAGTTTCCTTGGGTCGCTTATGGCTTCACCTACCGATATTCGCAAAGGACGGGTAATTGATTACCAGAACGCGCCCCATCTCGTGCTGGAAATGCTCCACCGCACTCAGGGGCGGCAGGCTGGATTTGTTCAGACTACGCTTCGCAATTTGAATACGGGGTCGACGACAACTACGAAGTTCCGGTCAACGGATTCCGTGGAGTTCCTCCACACCGAGAATCAGAGACTTGAATTTAGCTACGAGGATCAGGAGGGGTATCACTTCCTGCATCCTGAGACTTTTGAGGACACGGTGCTGCCGCAAGAAATGGTAGAAGATAAGAAGTCATACCTGGCCGAGAATCAGGAATACGACATTTTACATGTGGATGGTCGTCCGGTTCAGATTCAGCTCCCTTCATCGGTTGAGATGGAAGTCGCTGAAGCTCCGGAAGGTCTTCGTGGGGATACGGCAAGTGCGGCGCAAAAGCCAGCGGTCACGACGACCAATCTCACCGTGCAGGTGCCGCTATTTATTAAAGTGGGAGACCGCATCAAGGTGAGCACTGACAATGGATCGTACCTAGGGAGGGTGTAGTCTGATGCCAGGTCGAAAAGTAGATTTGGAGCTCCTAAAAAGGGTTTTGGAAAGAAACGAGCTCGATGTGCGAACAGTAGCCCAGATCATGGAGGATATCGGCAAGGAGCTGGAGAGGGAGGATGAGCCTAAGGCGCCCTTGGTGAAGAAGGAGTTCGCGTTACTCGTTTCGGATCCTGAAGGGAAGTTGGAGGGGCTGGACCTCACGGGTTGGGCCGTTCAGTTGCCAGAAGGCGAGAGCCCTCACTTGATAAAGGACCGAATTGTTCGTGCAGCATATGAATTTAACGCTACCCCGAAAGGTCGGCGCATGCCGGTCCAAACGATTGGGGAAGCCTGCGAAGCGGTGACTGCCCGACATTTCAAGGAACAGGGGGTTTGGATTAAGAACAAGGAACCGGTTCTCGTCGTAAGGACAGATAATACCATCCCCACGGAGACAACGGAGTAGATTTTTTTCTTAGGGGCACTAAGGGAGCTCTCGGAAAGCTATCCGCTTTCCTCCACCACCGGCTCTCCATCAATGGCGAGAACGGAAAGGTTGATACGGTCGAAGTATTGGTAAATCGCAAAGAAATCTTCGGCGAGCGACATTTCGGAAAGGTCCGTCACAGAGAGCAGGATTCGGATCGGCTCGGTGCGGGCTGCGCTAAAGGCGGCGTCGATATCGAGCCATTCCTCACCATTCCACACTTGGGTCCACATATGGTAGCCCATCTGCGGAGACCAGGTAATCTCTCCCGTGTAAACAAGACCTGAAGCTCCTCTTGCAGGGATTCCGGCGGCGCGACAAAGCGCGGTAAGGAGAAGAGCATGTTCCGTACAGTCACCTTCCTGAAGGGCCAGAGCCTGCGAGGCCGAACCGAAGCCGAGATCCAGCGATTTGATCGATATATTCTCATCTGCGATTTCTACCAACCTTTCCACCTTTTCAGCGAAGGGGAGAGAATCCAGATTCTCCTCTGCAAGAAGCTCGAGAATCGCCGGATCTTCAAAATCCACCATTTTAGACGCCTCAAGGTATACCGGATCCACTGGGGTTACCCCTTCACTGGGATCGGGCAACTGCCCTTCGACGACGTGAATTTCGTAGGCCCCGACACTCTTTTCGGTGACGGTTTGGTTGGCACTTTCTGGAGGAGGAGGAATGGTGCCTGATTCTGCTTCAAGGAGAAAGGTGATCGACTTTGAACCCTGAGGAAGGTGGATCGCCAAATCGATTAATGACTCGGTGAAGATATCCTGATCCGCAAAATCTGCCAGAGCCTGCTCTTTGGTCGATCCGACGATTAGGATATCAATTCCCCCCATTGGCATATTGGCTTTGACAAGGCGTCCGTCTTCACCGATCCAGAGTGAAACGGTAAGAGGGAAAAAACCGATCCGCAGCGTTTGCTCGGCAACAAGGGTTTCCACGGGAGAAGAGTCCTCGTTTAGAATTTCCTTGCCGAGAAACTTTGTAGTCACCGGAAGAGTGCGGTCCAGAACGAGGTCGGGTGAATAGATCTTGTCTTCCCAAATATCCCCTTCGCTTGGAGGCGTGAGCGCCAGTTTGCGGACAAAACTCCAGCTGATGAGATATCCAGGCTCAAGATCGAATGTGTTCTCCCAGGAGCGAAAGCCGTCGTCCGTTTGAACGAAAACACGATTACCTTCGAAGGTGAACTCCTGCTTCTTTGTCAGCGGTCCTTCCCGACTGATAACACTCATGGAGATTGGTGTCCCGTCGATCTTCTCACGGGTTCTCGTTACGCTGGACGACTCGATTTGAGTATCGTCTCGGCCTAGTCGGGTGTAGCTTCGTTCAACGGTTACTACTTCATCCCCTTCTCTGCGGAAAAACGTTCGGATGTAGCCAATCTTTTGCCCGTTGAGGAACATTTCTACCCATTCCTCGCCAAACATGCCTTCCGGAGGATCGTTGACGTCTACGCCATCAATAAACCACTGCCCAAAGGATGGGGAACTGAGGACAAAGAGTGTCGTGAGAATGAGGGTTCTAAGCATTTCTGCGGATTTCAATGGCTTTTGCGAAACCTTGTTGTGGTTTTGCCGAATGGTCTGAAAGCTGGAGGGCAATGTCAATGAATCGGGAAGAGATCGTAGAGGTGCTGGAGGAAATCGCACTACTCCTTCAGATAAAGGGAGAGAATGCCTTCAAAGTGCGCGCCTACGAGAACGGTGCGCGGGCTTTGGAGCGATCAGAAGAAACTTTGGAGACCCTGATTGACGAAAATCGCCTCGGCGATCTTGAAGGAGTGGGAAAGGCGCTGCGCGAGAAGATTGAAACGCTCCATGCTACCGGTGAGTTGGAGTTTTATACAAAATTGAAGGCCGAGGTCCCAGAAGGACTTCGGTCGATGACCAAGATTGCTGGTCTTGGTGGCAAATCCATTCATCGATTGCACGTTGAGTTGGGAGTGGACTCTTTGGATAGCTTGCGTCGTGCTTGCGAATCGGGTGCTGTGGCTGGTCTAAAGGGTTTTGGAGAAAAGAGCGCTACGAAGATTCTCAAAGGTATCGATAACCTTGAGAAATTTGCTGAGCGGCAGTTGCTCCCTGTCGCAGAAGAGACTGCCATGCCGATTCTTGAGGGGTTGCGAAAGTTGGAGTCCGTGGAGCGAGCAGAGATTGCCGGGAGCCTCAGGCGAAGAAAAGAGACGGTAGGAGATCTCGACTTTATAGTGGCTACTGATGATTCCGAAGAAGCGATGGATTGGTTCGTTGGTTTGGACGGGGTTGAGGAAGTCATTGCACATGGAAGAACCAAGTCTAGCATCCGCCTAGCGGGTTTTCAGGCGGATCTTCGGGTCGTTACAAACGCACAATTTCCCGCCGCCCTTCATCATTTTACCGGGTCGAAGGAGCACAACGTCCAGATGCGGAAACGGGCGTTAGAGCGTGGTCTTAGCCTGAGCGAGTGGGGCATTCAGAACAAAGGGGAGGATGGAAACTATCGGACAGTAGCCGAGGAGAAGGACGTTTTTACTGAGTTAGGATTAGCGTGGATTCCCCCTGAACGGAGAGAGACCGGCGAAGAACTGGCGCTCGCGGAATCCGGCAAAAATGCAGACCTTTTGGAACTGGATGATTTACGGGGAGCCTTGCACAACCACACAGTTGCTTCAGACGGGAAGGGGACCTTGGAAGAGATGGCTGCTGCGGCGGCAGGTCTCGGGTGGGAGTATCTCGGGATCGCGGATCATAGCCGCTCGAGTTTTCAGGCGAATGGATTGAGTGAGGATAGGCTTTGGGAACAGATCGCGGAGATTCGAAAATATAATGAAGACAAAGAGCTGGGAATCCATCTATTCGCCGGGACAGAGTGTGACATTTTAAAGGACGGTTCGCTGGATTTTCCCGATGATCTTCTCGAGGCACTCGATTACGTGGTGGTATCCATCCACCAGGGAGGATTCGGGCAGGACGAGGATACAGTGACGAAGAGGATTTTTAAGGCTCTCGAGCATCCTTCTGTTACCCTCTTGGCTCATCCGACGGGTCGCCTTCTTCTTAGACGCGAACCTTACCCAGTTGATTTAAAGAGGGTCGTTGATGCAGCTGCTGCGAACGGAAAATGGCTTGAGATCAATGCGCACCCGATGAGGCTTGATTTGGACTGGCGCGAGTGGGGTCGGGCCCGTGAGAAAGGAGTTCTCGCCTGCATCAACCCGGACGCTCACCGCCCGGACGGATTGGAGTTCCTTCGTTTCGGGGTAGATACTGCGCGAAAGGCGGGTCTTACCGCGGAAGAAGTGGCCAACACTCGGAAGTTGGCGGAAATGAAAACGCTGCTTGGGGTGGGGTAGAATCGGGCGTGCGCCCGATGAATCTGAAATTTCAGATTTCTAAATTGGAGGGACCCGAAGCCCCTACCTACAGGACTTCCTGAAGAGCGGCGACTAAGGCAGGTCTTAATTCTTCTGCGAGTGCTTTGTTGGCATAGCCGACCCAGGCTACCTGGCTTGTAGTGTCCAATGGTGCCTCGATTGGGTTTCCCCAGGGATCTTCAATGACACAATCGGAGGCTGTGGCGACTGGCAGGCAGGCGAGATCATACGGATGACACGTTAGCCCATTGACGGGTCCATGCTTTTCGAAAACGAGAGGACGAAGATCGGCCACAAAGCGATCACGACCAGCGAGTAGTTCGAAAATCTGTCCTCCCGACGAAATATACTGGTCGGAAAAAACGAGAGGAGTAGCGGACGGATATTCTGGCAGATGTCTCCGGAGAAAGGCCTCTTCGATTGCCTGAATCTGTTTTCGGCCCTCGGGAAAATAGGACGCGAAAGTAGCGAATCCATGGCTCAAATCTGTCGCCCGTGAAGGAGTGAGTTTGATTGGGGATGGACTGGCTCCGGGCCTTGGAAAGCGAACAGTTTCTACGACAAATCCGTCGTTTCCGATTTCCCATGCGTACGCTCCATCGGAAGAAACTTGGCGAGAAGTTGGAATTTCCACCATCACACCTGCTTTGAGGTCAGCAAGGGTGGGTTCGGAATCTCCGATTGGAGCTGCTCCAGCTAGCATCCATGCTGATCGTTTGTCATACATGAGACCCCGAGTGCCATCTATTGGATCAATTAATATTTTGATGAGCGGGCGAGGAGAGTTTCGCGGAAAGACTGTTCCTTTTTCATCATCCAGTCCCTCGCCGATAACGATTGCCGGGTAATCACTCGGCCAGAAACTATCGAACCACCCGACGAGTGCTTCTTCGCTAACCCTGTCGATTTGGTAGATCGTGTCAGCAGAAGTCACCTTGTGGATGGTTGATGCTGAATGATCAGGATCCTCTCCACGGTTGCGTTGAATCTGGTCGCGAATCGTCGTTCCGAGATCAAAAAGAAGGTGGGCGACTCTGCGCCAGTCTCCACTGTCGAGAGGGACCTTGCCCGTGGAAGTGGTCACGATGACTGGAGGAGAAAGTCTCCCAGAGTGCGGAGGCCCTCGTGGGCCAGATCCGGAAAATAGGGAAATTGGCCAAGCCATCCCTTGCTAATGAGAGGAAAACTACCGCCCGTGAGGACAACCTGCGGGGCCTTTCCGTCAATCGATTGGATCTCTTCGGAGACTGTCGAAATGAGTTCACGAACCATTCCCGTAAAACCGATTTTGCATCCGATCTCCGTCGCTTCGAGAGTAGACCGGCCTATGCCAGACAGGTTTTGATCGGTAGAGAGATCGATCTTTGGCAACAGTGATATTCTTTCAGATAGGTATTCTGAGAGCATGGAGAGACCGGGAGCAATGCATCCACCCTCAAAGCCGTTCTTTGCGGTAACGGCATCCACAGTGACCGCAGTTCCCATGTCCACTACAACCAGTGGCGGTGCATAGTGGGAGATCGCTCCCAGGGCACTTGCGAATCGATCGGTTCCGACACCTTCGGGATGGGGATGGTGGAGGCGTAGAGGGCCGGTGTTTTCCCAAGTGAGAAACTCACAGCGGAGACCGGAGTCGCTGGCTTGCTGAGAAAGTGGAGTGTTGAGACGAGGAACTACAGAAGAGGCAATGACTGCGTCAGGAGTGAGTCTTTGGTCCTCTGGCGTAAAAAGGTGGGTAAACTCACACTCCTCATCGCGAGAGGACTCTGCACCTCTTGCCACGAGTTTCTTTTTTTCAAAAAACGCCCAGTGAGAGCGGGTGTTACCGATATCGATGGTGAGAAGATTCATCTATCGCTCACTGGTAGAAGCAATCGGTAGTGCTACTGAAGAAGTGGTTCCAGTTTCGCTCGGAGCGTTTTGTGGTCATTCGTGACCGGCCAATCGCTTCTCTCTCTGGCTAGACTCTCCGGTGGGCGAAAGAGAAATGCCTGGTCCGCGGATTCCAGCATACTGACATCGTTGTAGGAGTCACCGGCAGCAAAAATTGTGAATCCCAGGCTACGGAACGCCTCGACCGCTCTCCTTTTTTGGTCTGGTTGCCGGAGCTTATAGTCTGCTATCCAGCCTTCGTCATCGATGACCAGCTCGTGGCAGAATAAGGTCGGGTTTCCGAGTTGATCCATAAGCGGGCCAGCGAACTGTGCGAAAGTGTCGGAAAGAATGATCACCCGCGTTTTTCTCTTGAGCCACTCGATAAACTCCAGGGCTCCTTCCAAAGGTCTCAATTCACCGATAACTTCATGAATAGTGTTCACCTTGATTTGGTTTTGCCGAAGAATCCCTAGCCGATATTTCATCAGCTTGTCGTAATCGGGCTCGTCCCGTGTTGTCCTGCGAAGTGCTTCGATCCCTGTCTTTTCAGCCAGCCCGATCCAGATTTCTGGAACAAGAACTCCTTCCAAATCGAGCGTCACAAGGTGCATGGCGCACTATCGGCTTTGCGGAGGAAGGATGTCAAGCAGGCGGAGGTTGAGAAAAGGTAGAGACTAACGTTTTCGAGTTGGCCGTTTGTCTTTTGAAAGGGTGCGGCACGTTTTGCGAATAGATGATCTGAAAAGGGAGATAGACTTGATTTCCAAATCGATGTGGAGCTCAATACCGCGGAACTGTAGGATCAACCTGAAGCGACCAAGCGTCGATCCCTCCAATCATGGATTGTACCTGAATCAATCCCCTCTCGCGCAAAAAGTCCGTCACATTCAGACTGCGTTTTCCATGGTGACAATAGGCTACAATGGGTTTGTCACGTGGGATGTCTTGCCATCTCTCCGCTAACTGAGTCATGGGGATGTGAAGGTCGGGTGAAAGGTGAGCGATCTCCAGCTCGAAATTCTCGCGTACGTCGAGGAATAGAGGAGGCTCTTCCGACAGTCTTCGAGCTTGGGATTCGGAAACAGAAATCTCCATGGGCAGCTGGTCGTTCATCGGTTTAGAGGCAAGATAGTCTGGTAGAGATCGCAAGCACAGTTTCGTATCGCTTCGCGAAAGGACTGCTCTCATTTGAAAATCTTCTTCTTCAGTGCAGGGTTTCGGCATGCAGAAATTAAGATTCATACTCCTCGCAGTCGCTTTTCTCGGTTTCTCAAGCTCCATGCTCACAGCGGCGTCCTCCAAACCGCGTAAGGTGGAGGAACCGCCAGGAATAAAAGCCTACAACAAAGGAACGGAGTTACTCTTTGAAGAAGAGTTTGAAGAGGCGGAAGTGCAGCTCAGAGAAGCTGTCAAAGAAGACCCCAAACTTGCTGAAGCTTATAACAATTTGGCCTACGTTCTTCGAAAGCAAGGATCAGATCATTTCGAAGAGTCGCTAGAGTTCTACAACAAGGCGATCCAGCTCGAGCCGAAACTGAGCGAAGCCTACATGTACCGCGGTGTGCTGTATGTCCAGATGGGTGACCAGGGGAAAGCCTTGGAGGATCACGCGGTCCTCGAAAGGTTGAAGCCGTCTCTGGCAGAGGAACTCCAGTATGTGATCGAGACGGGTCAGGAGAAAGTGCCAGCGCAGTTTTTTGGAGTCACTCCCGAAGACTGATCAGAGTTTGAAGGCTGGATTTGCCAGCCATTTTCTCCGAACCCGTAGACGCCTCGTTGACGCGGTGAGTGATATCCGCTTTCCTCTCTAGATGCGCACCTTCAAGCTCTGTGGTTTGATTTTTCTAGCGTGTGGTTTGGGCCTTGATGCCAGGCTGGCCTCACGTGAGGAAATCACGGAGCGACTCGAACAGTATCTTGGCTCTTGGACAGGCGAAGTGACGGTCCAAACCATAGATGGTGAGGTGATGCGGAAATTCCCCGTTGCTGCGGAATACTGGAAAGTTGGAGAGTCCATCCGCGCACTGACCGCTTTCGAAGTCGATGGGGAAATGACGTTTGTTGAAGCGAGAAACTACCTGAGAAACGGTCTTCTCTTTGCAGACGTGACCCAGGCGGGCGAGAAGGTCATTTACCGGGGAACTCTCAAGCCGGATCAGATTATTTGGATCCCCTATGATGCAGAGTTGAATACGGAGCGTAGGATGCGTGAGTGGTTTTCTGAAGAAGCCGACGGAACGGAAGTTCTCAACGTCGAAGGTGTAGAGCTTCTGCGCTCGATGAAAGGGATCGTTCCTCTAATCCTGAGAGCTGCTATGAAACGACAATAGGTAGTGAGAAGGCTCTAGTTGTCGGAGATTTCGAGAATGAGGTAGGGCGGTTCGGCCAGCGACTGTCCGTCATTAAAAACTGCCGCCCGATTCAATTGGTTGGCCACCACGACAGCTTTGCCGTCTGGACCGATTGCAATGGCATCGGGCCAGATCAATCGGTCATCGACTGCCCAAGGGTTTGTTCCGCCCCCATCCGCTGCATCGATTCGACTCTCATCCACGTTGGTTATGTAGACTACGCCGTTCTTACCGGCGGCAATACCATCGCTGGAAGGCTTCTCGGCATAGATTTCAATAGAATCCCGGATCACTTCTTCGGGCTGGGAGAAGTCTCCTAGAACCGCTGCTGGGACTCGATACAAGTTTCCCGGTGTCATTGGACCGAAGTAGATCCATTCATTTTCCGGATCGATGGCGATAGGGTTTAGCCCGAGCTTAATCGGGTGGACCGTGCCATCCGTGTCCCGCATTTGCATTTCTTTTCCTTCGGCAATGATGGGAGTTTCGGACGGTTGGAACACTGGGTCCCCGGAGAGAACCCGACGGGTATCACCGGTTTGAAGATCAATAACTACAATCGCCGGTTCACTTGCATCAATCAATCCACCCCGCGACATGTCCGCCAAAAAGGCCTTTTGACGCTTTTCATCGATAGCAAAGTCTTGAAGGAATGAGTTGGGAACCCGAGCTTCCCTCGGAACCGTGTAGACGGCTTTAAGCTGGTCTGTCTCCGAATCCCAACCGACCAGTTTTGGCGAAAGGTCTTCACTGCCCATATCGAGCATCCAGACCGACCCATCCTGAGTGGCCTGAATCCCGATTACAGACCCAAAATCGCGGGACATAGCTTCGCTGGGGTAGGGAACCGCTGCCCCGTTTTCGAGCCGCATCACGGAAAACTCGGGATTATCGAAAGGGTGCATGCTGAAGTAAACCGTTCCGTCGGGCCCAACCGCCGGATTTCCCGGACGTTGCGGAAACTCACCCAAGACTGTGACTACTTGGTTGGTTGGATCCGCATGGGATAGACTCCCGAATAAGGAAGCCACGAACAAGGCAGAGATGGTTTTCATAACGATTTATTGGCGGGTATTTGTTTGGTTGTTACGAGGGAAAAGCTACGGCTTCTCGCCTTCGATTAGTCCTGTCCAAGCGGCTCGGTTATTGAGAACGTCTATTGCCTCTATATGAAGCGTGGCGCCGGGTTGGGCTGCATCCTCAGGTAGACGGAAAGACTCGGTTTGGCTATCAAAGATACCGTCGAGCGGGAGAAGCGCTCGTGATTCAGATCCTTCAAGTCGAAAGCTAACCGCACGAATAACGCTGAAGGCGTCGCGCACCGTGAACTCGAGCGGATTCTCCTTCGTCGGAGGAATGATTTCCGGAGGTTGGTTGTCGATGAGAATCAAATTTCCCCTCGTCTCTGATGTCTTTGCCATTCCGGGTGGATTGCTCATGCGGTCGCTGGCTTCGATCCGCGGTTCGTAGTAGCCAGGTTCAAAACCAGCGACGTTTAGCGAGAAAAACGGTTGATCAAGGTCTTCTGCCAGAAGAAACCAGTTGGGAGCATCCAGTTTGCGAAGGAAAACGCGGTATCGGAGTTCGTCATCATTCGGATCGATAGCTTCCCAGACAATTGAGAGCCACCCGGTTTCCTCATGGACGACAAAAGGCTGTGGTATGGATCCGTTGCCGTTTTTTTCTCCGCTATTACCATTGTCATTGAAAAGTTGGGGGAGTGTCGCGCGGCCGGGAGGCTGCGGTGGCATCGGGATACTCTCCAGGCGAACGGGCAATCCAGTGACTCTCCGAAATGCAGGGGCTTCATTGGGCAGTTGGTAGAAAGCTTCGATCCTCCGCACAACCGCTCCCGGGTTTTCAAAAGAGGCTCTGAACTGGAAAAAACGTCCTGGAGGACTCGAAATCTTGTTCTCGTCCAGCGCCACCCACTCACTCCAGGATTCGTCAGGTTGCCGCCGATTCCCGGTGCGCGTCTCGAAACGCACTGCGTCTAGATCGACTCCAGCCGCTGTAAGGGCACCCCAACGGACTTTTTGCCCCGCATTAAAAACATCGGCGGTAAAGAGGCCAGTTGCAGTTGGATCGTAGCTGAGCCGATGGATCGCGGCGGGATTGCTGGTGGCTACCCAAGCGGTTTTGTCATCAATTCTCTCGATTGCGGAAACCTCTCCTCCGTTCTCACTTTCCGCCAGAAGGCTCCAGTCAAAACGGTTGTGAAAACGATAAACCCGGCCCCGAGTATCGCTCCCAATCAACATTTCGTCTCCTAGCATGGTTGCGGAAAAAATCTTCTCCGTCGAGCCAGCAAGGAGTAACTCGACGAAACCGTCTGGTCCCACTTCGAAAATACCGGAAGGCAGTCCAAGAGGTGGCTTGGAGTCGGATTGGTTGCCGTTACCTCCATCGCCACTTTCGGAACGAAAGACCGCGATTCGAACACTTCCGTCTTCGGCAGGGAAGATCTTCCGAACCTCCGCTGCGCCCAGTTCGACAAGGGTTTGAACGGTTCCGTCTGCGGATTGTTTCATCAAGTGGCCTCCCGGACCGGTGGCGAAGAAAAGAGAGTCATCCGGACCATAGGCGAAGGCGGAAACGTGTATGGCCTCGGCATCGACTACAATTTCGGGGTCGTCGCTCGGGCTGAAGTCGGCGGGCAGGCGGTAGATGCGTCCCGGTGCTCCGGCACCGATTAATAATGCGCCCTCTTCGTTAGGATCAGCCTCGATTTGCCAGACATAGAGAGACTCCAGATCGATAACGATTTCCGGGAATCCGTTTCCTGGAGCGACTCGATAAATACGCCCTTCAGGTGATGATCCTGCGTAAAGGTAACCATCGCTTGCCACGTGGATTGCCCGGAGGAGAGGTTCGTCCGGGTCGAGGATAAGAGAGATCTCTCCAGAAGAGATTTCGAGCCGATAAACTGCGCCGGGTCCTCCAGTGGAAAAATAAAGGAGGCCTGCGTCCGGGTCTGCAGCCATATCCCAGATTAATGCACCTTCTTCCGGACGGAGACCGGATCCCAATGCGGGTCCCAGTCCGAGGCCTCCATCCCAATGGACCGCGACGCCCTCCAGTTCTCCATCGGAAAGCTCAGGATATCCCTCGAATACTTTGCTGCTGGTCTGAACCCCGAAGAGATGGGAGGTCGTGAAAGTGAGTAAACCAAGGATGGATGGAAAGGATCTCTTCATAATTTAATTGACCGTTTGAAATTCGATGCGAGTGCTCCCTTCGAAAACTCCGGGGAGTGGTATTTCGGTCTCCCAGATCACGCTCTCCTTGAGAAAATTATCCCCTGGGGTTTCTAAATTGCTCTGGTATAGGCGAAGAACCGATGGGGGAAGTTCCTCAAGATTTCTCCCTTCCAGGCGAAGACCGGGGTTGGGGCGGAGCAGCTGAACGTAGATGGATCCATTGTCGCGAATCTGGCGGAGCTCCGTCAGCAGGTCATCGAGGTTTTGAGTCGGATTGTAAGAGGCGAGGCCGTCGAAGGCTCGGAGTGCATCGGCATCTGCAATGAAGAGAGAATAATTGGTCCCGGCAGGTCCGTCCGGCAGAGGGATTTCGATTGGATGTCGGACGAGTTCTCCGTCCCGCGAACGGGTGAAAACACTCAAGCCTACTGAATCGCCCGGCTCGATCCGGGCGGAGTCGAGCCGCGTGCTGTGAAGGATCTGACGCAGTTCCGTTTCTTTCGAAGTGAAGTCGATGGCTATTTCTTCAATGCGAGGAAACTCCTGTGATCCGTTGAGCACAGAGTCCACCATCATCGCGAAGGAGAAAAGAATATCCATCGCTCCGCTGGACCCTGTTCCGCGCCGGGTCAGGTTCAACGCCTCGTTCTCTCCCTCAATTTTCAGCTGTATGTTGCCGTAGACGGTTCCGTTTTCCGGGCTGTCTTTCGAGGTAAGAAGAGTCTGAGCGGCGTAGATTAGGGCACCGGTTGGTGCAAAGGTTCTGTGTTCGGCAATCTTACCCTCGACAGGGGAGTGGATACCGTTGTCCGAGGTCACGGTGATCGGGATCATGTAAGGGATCGGACCAATTTGTCCCTGAACTCCGGGATTGCTGTCTTGCCAGAGTGTTCCAGAAACAGGCCCGATATTCGAGAGTTTGAAACTGATGGAATAACTCGAGACAACGTCGACCACTTCTGCGCCACCAATGGGTAATTCCACTGCACCCGCACCCATCATCGGGTGTCCAAATGCAACCAGCCGGTCTCCCTCCCGGTAGGTAATGGTTCCTACTCCTCCCAATGACAAATCCCCTGAAGTCAGGACTACGGCAAGAGGTGCCCCAGCTGCAAAGGAGGTTTCCGTGGAGACCTCTTCTGCGGATGATCCTCCAGCGGTCCCAGAAGTGATTCGGAGTTCTCTTTCTTCGAGCCACGGCTGGATAGCCTGCAGAACATTTGCAGAGACACCGCCCGCAAGAAGCGGAATAGGGAGTGCCTCAGGAGAAGAGGCTGGGCCACTGGTCTGAATGAAGTTGAAACCACTGGGCAAACCAAGCCCCGCGATTTTCGAAGGCGGCGGATCAGATGGCCCAAAAGAGTCGCGGTAGGGACGGTCCGGGTAGTCGAGAAGGGGAGTCATGAACTCAATCGGAGTAACGCCGATTAGTGTCTTTTCCTTCGACCAAGGAAAACCGTAGGCATAGGCTCCGGCTAGCCGTCCTTTTATGTACACTGGGCTACCACTCATCCCGGACACCGGACCGGTAAGGGTGTTTTCCGCATCCGTTGCCCGACAGAGAATAATTGGCATCTCCGGCCCTACGAAGGAGTCGAGTATCCCGACTACTTCCAGCGGGAAAGTCTCAACAGTTGTGCCGGATACAGCGGTCTTCCAGACTCCGGGATCTCCTGGTTCAATGTCTTCGAGCGAGATAAATTCATCGGACACGACTGAAGGATCAGCTGCGGAGGGAGTTTCGCTACCGGTTTTGCCTTCCTTTCCGTCCATCGGTACCTCCATCTGGACAGAGGCTGGCTCCCGGCCCATTCCGTTGAGGAAAACGGGTCCGAGAATAGCGAAAACAAACAAAAAGGCGGTTGGGGGGTTCATTCGGTCAGGACAATTTCAGTTGAAGCTTCGTTGTCGGGCGGACCGATGCTGAAGCTGCCGGTTTGTGAGAGACTGGTGACAAGAATGAATGCCGCATAGAGAGCAAGAAGGAGACCACCCTCCTTGCGAGAGACGGTTCGTTCAGTGAAGATGAACCAAGCGAAGACGCAGGTGAAGGCAAATACCATCGGGATTTCGAGCTGAATAAGGCCTGAGTCTACTGGAAATGGTAACGCGACACCGACTACTCCGCAGATCAGGAGAATGTTGAAAAGATTCGAACCGATAATATTGCCTACGATAATCCCGCTCTGGCGTCTGATCGCTGCTGCGACCGTGGCTCCAAGTTCGGGAAGACTCGTTCCGATTGCTATGATTGTGATGCCGATCAATGTCTCGCTGACGCCCATTCTGGTCGCAGCTTCAACGGAGGCATCAACCAGGAGATCGGCTCCGAGCCAGAGGAGAAGGGTGCCCCCTCCCAGGAACAGGAAACAAACGAAGATGTTTCCCAGCGGGGAGGGAAGTTCCTCTTCCACCTCGGGACCGATACGGGAATTTCTCGAGGTCAAAACAATGAAGACGAGATAGGCGAATGTGAGGATGAGCAGGAGAGACCCATCCAAACGCCCGATTCCTGTTGCAACGTAACAGAGGAGACCGAAAAGAGCGGTCACACCCAAAAGTATAGGCACTTCCCACCGAATGAGTCGGGAGTGAACGGTAACGGGCGTAATCAGAGCAGCGACTCCGAGAATAAGTCCCATGTTGGCAGCATTGCTTCCAATGACGTTCCCAATGGCAAGGCCTGGTTGGTCGCTCGCGACTCCCACTAGTGCCGTAAACAGCTCTGGCGTGGATGTGGCAATCGATACGACCGTCAGACCAACGACCACAGGTGGCACCTCGAGGCGGATTGCCAGAGACGCTGCGCCACGGCAGAGCCAATCACCTCCCACCATCAAAAAGCACAAACCGACGACGATAATCAGGGCGAGAACCAGACCGGGGAAGCCGGTCATGTCGATGAGTGCAACTGTTTTGGTCATTTGGCGGAACCGCTAATCGTTCCGAAGCGATCCGCTAATGGCAAGCGATTCGATAGGCTAGCTCCAGATTCGAGAATTTCTCGTTCCTCAGAATCAAATCGAAAGTAATTGGCCAAATCCCGAGTTCCTTTCCTGCGGAGGGCTTTATCTCGCTACTGAGTAGAAACCGGGTGTAATTAAACCCACGGGGTAGTATGGAAAACACACTACTCCACTGGTGCGGACTCAAGTCCGAGCTCCATCGTGATGGTCTTGAGGAGCGCGGACTTGAGTCCGCATCAGTACCATTGGCCCGATATCCCTCGCTTTTAATTACACCCGTAGAAACCCCACCTTCTCGATTTTACTCGGACAATCGGCAAAAACGGGTATTTATCGACCGGCGTTTTTCCGGACAGTTTCATTTATCGGGGTCGACATTGAGCAGCTGTTTGCTATTGGGGTCATATGGATCGTTGGCTATCTAAAATGGACGGAAACCGGTGGAAAGGTAAGGGCGAGTTGTGGTTGGATCCACTTGGGAATACCGGTGAAGACTACGAGTGTGAGATTTCCATCAAAGACGACTCCATCCTTTATTCCTGGTTTTACAAGGGAGAGGTCGTCGAGGGACGTTTTACTTTCGAGAGTGATGGGGTTACCTGGGTGGACGGCTGGCACCAAAAAGAGGCAGTGCCTTGCATCAGTATCCCTGAAGCGTGGGGCGTATTCACCGCTCAGTACGAATATGGTGAGGATGAAAACGCGAAGTGGGGATGGAGAATCAAGCTATCTGAGCGTCCTGATGGTTCGCTGGTTCTTCAGATGACGAATATTGCTCCGTGGGGTGAAGAAAGTCGCGCCGTCAGGATGATTTTTGACCAACGCTGAGCCTTCGGAGTCTTTCGAACTTCAGTTCCTAGGCGGGCGGCTCGAGAACCATAAGATGGTGTCGAGGCGCAAAATCCCGGGCTTGCGCGGGACAGGACTTTAGGAGATTTTTTTGCTGATGAAACAACTCCTCTATCTTTGTTTAGCTTTGGCCGTTCCCTCATTGTCAGTCCTGGCTCACAGCCTGGAAGACCATAGTGAAGTTGAAATCGACGTGTTGGGAGAATCCGGTTCGTCATGGAATGGCGTTGTGCTACCGGCGTACCCAACCGAGGCTCCGCAGATCAGTATTGTGAAGTATACGGTGCCTCCGCACACAAGACTACCATGGCACACCCATCCTTCGATCAATGCTGGTTATATGGTCAGCGGGGAATTGACGGTAACCGGAGCGGATGGTCAAAACAAGGTTCTCAAAGCTGGAGAGGCGATCATTGAAATGGTGGACCTGCTACACTACGGCCACAACGAAGGAGACGTCCCGGCAGTGATCGTAGTCTTCTATGCCGGTGTCGCGGATCTACCTTTAGCGGTTCTGAAGGAGCCCGAAAAAACCGGTTCCGAGACGAGCGAGTAGCCGAAACCGGCGAAGTGGCAAAGGTAGTCGTTCTTGGAGCTGGCGGGGTCGGTGGAGTCGTCACCCAAAAGTGTGCACAGGTTCCGGAAGTCTTTGAAGAGATTGTCCTGGCCAGTCGTTCGGAGGGAAAATGTAAGGCGATAGCGAAGCAGATTGATCGACCGATTCGGACGGCTGAGATCGATGCAGACGATACGGCAGCCCTGACTCTTTTCCTGAAGGAAGAGAGTCCGGACCTCATAATCAATGTGGCCCTTCCCTACCAAGACTTATCGGTTATGGATGCGTGTCTTGACGCGGGTGTCCATTATTTGGATACGGCAAACTATGAGCCGCGTGATACAGCGAAGTTCGAATACTCATGGCAATGGGCATACGAGGATAGGTTTCGCGAAAGGGGCCTGATGGCTCTCCTTGGATCCGGATTCGATCCGGGCGTGACCAATGTGTTTACGGCGTGGATGGCCAAGCACGATTTCGATGAGATTCAGGAGCTCGAGATTCTCGATGCGAATGCGGGTGATCACGGAATGCCTTTTGCGACTAACTTTAACCCGGAGATCAATATCCGGGAAGTGACGGCGCCCTGCCGTCACTACGAAAACGGGAGGTGGATAGAGACTCCCGCGCTATCTCGCAGAAAGACCGTTGAGTTCCCTGAAGGTATCGGTCCCCTAAACGTCTGCCAGATGTACCACGAGGAATTGGAGTCTCTCTGCCTCCACTTTCCCAGTCTGGAACGTGCTCATTTCTGGATGACCTTTTCAGAGAGTTACCTCAACCATCTGGAGGCTTTAGAGAACGTCGGCATGACGCGGATCGACCCGGTTGACTATGAGGGAAAAGCGATTGTCCCTCTCCAGTTTTTGAAGACTTTACTTCCGGACCCGGCGAAACTCGGACATCAGACCCGAGGAAAGACCTGCATCGGATGTATTGGCACAGGCGTTTACGGAGGAAACAAAAAGAGAGTCTATGTGTATAATGTTTGTAATCATGAGGACGCCTTCGCCGAGGTAGGATCCCAGGCAGTTTCCTACACAACCGGGATTCCGGCGATGATCGGTGCAAAGCTGATGCTCACAGGAGAGTGGACGGGTAAAGGGGTCTTCAATCTCGAGCAATTCGATCCCGATCCTTTTATGAGGGACTTGGAGCGATACGGTTTGCCATGGACCCGCAAAGAGTTGCCACTTTGACAGAACGAGCGATTCGTTTTCCGGAGCCCGGTGAGTTGGGTGTCCTTTTACAAGAGGCAGAAAGTCCGTCGTACGTTTTGGTTGAGCGGCAGTTCCGCTACAATCTCTCCGTCCTCGAGCGAGTGGCCAAGGAGAGTGGTGCGAAGATCCTGATTGCTTTAAAGGCTTTCGCCTGTCGACCACTCCTACCACTTCTTTCAAAGGTGGTTTCAGGAGCGTCGGCAAGCTCTCCCCACGAAGCTCGACTGGCGTTTGAGGAAGTTGGCGGTGAAGTCTTTCTTTGTTCACCTGCTTATGGGTCCGAAGACTGGAAAAGCTTGGATGGTCGCTTGGATAAAGTGGTATTCAACTCTCTTGCCCAAAAAGACCTGTGGATGCGGACGATTGTTCGCGATCACGCACCAGTCGATTTCGGCCTCCGAATCAACCCGGAGCACTCGGAGGTAAACATTGAATTGTATGATCCTTGTTTTGACGGGTCACGGCTCGGCGTACGATCCGAAGATCTCAGCTTGACTGATTTGAGCGGCATATCAGGCCTCCATTTTCACACTTTATGCGAGAACGATGTGGATGCTTTGGAAAGGACTTTGGCCGTCGTGGAAGGGAAGTTTGGTTGGTCGTTTCGCTACCTCGATTGGGTGAATCTTGGAGGAGGGCTTCAAATCACCCGCGATGAATTCGAGGTGGATCGATTGATTCATTTGTTGGATGAATTTCGGAAACGGACCGGGCTGGAGGTTTATCTCGAGCCCGGCGAGGCTTTTGCTTTGGGTGCAGGGGTTTTGGTAACCACTGTCCTTGATATCGTTCAGAACAAGGGAGAGCGCGCCATTCTTGATATTTCTGCAATGGCTCACATGCCGGACGTATTGGAAATGCCTTACCGTCCGGAGGTCTGGGGTGCTTGGCGGAAAGGTGAAAAGCCTTTCGATTATCAACTTTGTGGTCGAAGCTGTCTCGCGGGAGATGTGGTTGGAGACTATTCTTTCGATCATCCATTGAAGGTAGGAGACCGACTCGTTTTTGGAGACATGGGCCAATACACGATGGTAAAAAACACGACTTTTAACGGACTCCAATTGCCGTCAATTGCGGTCTTGAGAGAGGACGGTACTCTTGAAACCACGAAGCGTTTTGGGTACGAGACTTTCCGCGAACGCTTGGGGTAAGGGTAAATGGAGCTAGGATAAGCTTCCCTAACAAAGATAGAGGAGCATCCGCCGCGGAGGCGGATGACTTCGGCGTCATGAGTATCCGTCAGCCTTTGCAGGTCATTGGTCTTCGCGACCGATCCATATCCTAGCCCGAGGATTCGGGCATGTAGAACAGGGGAGCGGCGACTTCAGTCGCCGATTCTCTTTTGTCTTGGGGATGATCTCTAGGGGAGGGCAATCCAATTCCAAACCTCCCCGTTTTTCGGCAGCTGAAGCAGCCGCTCCGATATCCCTCTGAGCCGGCCTCCAGCCTAACCTTTTGGTTTGGCTCCCTGTCTTGCAGGAGAGAAGCAGGTGGTTCGACCTCCTACCTCGATTCTTAGGAGCGGTTCACCCGTTTTCGGGCAGGTTCCACCGTCTTTCCAGCGGTGGGTGAAGAGCCAAGTCTTTGGCGGAGTGGACCAATCCGGTGCGATCACTTTCATGGCAGCGCGACATACCTCACGGGTCTTTGCATAGAGAATCCGGCGATCGTTTGGGTCTAATCTTCGCGTCCGAGTCGCTGGATGGATGGCTGCTCTCCAGAGGATCTCGTCTGCCATCCAGTTTCCGATTCCGGGGAAAGCGTCTTGATTGAGAAGAAGTGGCTTGATGGGGGATCCCGGCCGCTTATCGAGAATTCTGTCGAAATAGGCATGGGAAAACTGCGGTGAAAGAATGTCGGGACCGCGATGGGCCCACCATGGCGGATCTTCTTTGCCGTAAAACCATAGGACGCGTCCAAAATAGCGCGTATCCCGAAAGACCAGGCAGGCTTTGCCAGTTTGGATCACTAAATGATCGTGTTTGTGAGGGACATAACTTGCGGTGGGTTCCCGAAGTAGCTTCCCGGCCATTCCTAGGTGAATGCCAACCCATCCACGAACTCCGAAGCGAAAGACCATCTGTTTGCCGTGGGTCAAAGCTTGCTGGAATCTGGTCCCTTTGATCTGCGAGGCAAGGGCTGCGGTTGGGGTGCCTCGAAAGATGCGATTCTGTTCATGAAGGGAGACGGAAACCACCCTTTCGCCGAGGGAGGGCTCCCACCGTCGCTTGTAGTATTCGACTTCCGCTAACTCGGGCATGCAGTGAGGGTGGTGTGGATATCTGGCATGCGCAAGCGACTGAGATCTTTGGCCCAAATGCGGATCGGCTTGCTAACGACAGCGTTTTCCGTCCACAAAGAAAGCCGATGGTCGTTTTTTGGGGAATTCCGCTGATCTGGTTGATCGGTGCTCTTGCGCCGATCCTCTTGCGGATCGTTCCGAAAGCGGCGCCGTGGATTCTTGCTGCAGTCCCCGCGACAATCTTTGGATTTCTTTTGGCGGGTCTGAATTCAGACCCTCTGCTTGTCACCGTAGAGTGGTATTCCGTTCTAGGAGCTTCGTTGGATTTTCGAATCGATGGGCTTTCCCGTTTGATGGCCCTTCTCGTGACGGGAATCGGCGCATTTATCCTTCTGTATGCGAATGGGTATCTGGCCGGGCATAAGGATCTCGGACGGTTCCTGGTCGCATTGACTGGATTCATGGGCTCAATGCTGGGGCTGGTTCTCGCGGACAACTTGATTTTGCTTTTCGTATTCTGGGAGCTGACGAGTATTACTTCTTATTTCCTGATCGGGTTTTATCATGAGTCGATTGAGTCACGGAAAAAGGCTCTTCAGGCATTAATCATCACTGGACTGGGCGGACTGGCGTTGCTGGCTGGGTTGGTGCTCCTTGGTTTTGGAACCGAGCAATGGACGCTGTCGGGCTTAATGGCGGATGGCGTAGATTTCCGTGGTCATCCATTCTACACCGCGTCTTTGATCCTGATCCTTCTGGGAGCTTTCACGAAGTCCGCGCAGTTCCCGTTTCATTTCTGGCTTCCCAATGCGATGGCTGCGCCGACGCCGGTGAGTGCCTACCTGCATTCAGCGACTATGGTTAAGGCGGGCGTGTTTCTATTGGCGGCTCTTGCGCCTGTTCTGGGAGGAACGGCACAGTGGGAAATCATCTTGGTCTCCATTGGTGGAATCACCTTCCTCCTTGGGGCAATCCGTGGACTTTTTCAGACGGATCTAAAGGCGATCCTGGCTTACACCACGATCAGTGTCCTTGGTCTTTTGGTTTTACTGCTTGGCCTCGACTTCGAAATGGCGGCTCAATCCGCTGTTCTCTTTCTTTTGGGGCATGCATTATACAAGGGGGCGTTGTTCATGGTTGCGGGTAACCTTGATCACGAGACCGGAACCCGTGATGTGACCCGTTTGCATGGCCTCCGTCGGTTGATGCCGATGACGGCACTTGCGGCGGGTTTGGCTGCTCTATCAAAAGCTGGTTTCCCGCCGCTTTTCGGTTTTGTGGGGAAGGAATACGTCTACAAAGCGGGCGTGGCGATAGGTGACCTCGCACCATTCTTCCTTGGATGTGCGATTCTGGGAAATGCTCTCCTTTTCGCTCTGGCCTTCAAAGTCGGTGTGCATCCTTTCTGGAGTAAGGGGGAAGCGGACACCCCCAAACGGCCTCATGAAGGCCCCTTTTTCCTTTGGGTTGGGCCGCTCGTGCTTGCAGTCACCGGATTGGCTCTTGGTCTTTTTCCCAGCATACTGGAACGGCCTCTGGTCGAGCCGGCCGTAGAAAGCGTCTTGAACCAGTCAGTGGAACTGAAGTTGGCTCTGTGGCACGGGTTTAACCTGCCACTCCTTCTCAGCGGAGTGACTCTCCTAATTGGATTTACGCTTTACCGGTTCCGGGCGATTTTCTGGAGATCCAACTCTTGGGGTCTTCCCCGCATTGTTGAGGCGAACGATGTCTATCAACGGATTCTCAACGGGGTGATTTCTTTTTCGAAGTGGCAGACCCGCGTCTTGCAAAACGGGAAGCTGCGAATCTACCTCTTTACCATTCTTGGAGCAGTTTCGGTTCTGGTAGCGTGGAAATTACGGTCGATCGCTGAGCTGGATGTGGAGCCGCTCAATATTGGGGCACCAATCCACATAATTGCTCTTTTACTCCTTATGACGGGAGCGACCGTGCTGGTTTTGATGACAAATGTGAAAACCAATGCGCTCCTCGGATTTGGTATCGTCGGTTTCGGGATTGCGTTACTCTTCGCCTACTTTGGTGCACCCGATCTGGCGATCACCCAGATTGTCGTGGAGACACTCACTTTGCTACTTCTCTTTTTGGTGCTATCGCGATTGCCGGAAATGCGTCGGATCTCTTCGAAGCGGACGCTCTGGTTCGATGCGGGCTTCTCTGCGGTGGTTGGTCTTTTGGTCTTCGCTTTGGTCCTCAAGGCGGATCTCGTTCAGCTGGCTCCTGCGATTTCAGCGCAGCTGGGGGATTGGAGCTATCCGCTCGCGAAGGGCAAGAATGTCGTCAATGTGATTCTCGTCGATTTTCGCGCTCTGGATACCTTCGGCGAAGTGATCGTTATCGTGATCGCCGCTCTGGGCGTTGGCATACTCATGCGTCAGGGGAGAAAGGGCGAATGAACTCTGCGATTCTTCGTGCCGCTGCCCGGTATGTGAGTCCGGTGATCTTCGTAGTGTCACTGGTGCTGCTTTACCGCGGACACAATTTGCCGGGAGGCGGTTTTATCGGTGGATTGACTGCCGCCACGGCGATTCTATTGAGCGACTTCGGAAAGGACGCGCGGGGCCGAGGAAAAACGGCGAACGAGTTGAATGGCCTCCCCAGACCGATCCTCTGGATGATTCTTGGTCTTGCTATCGCGGGCCTTAGCGCGGTGATACCCGTAGTGTTCGGAGAACCGTTTTTCACCGGGCTTTGGCTTCCCGGGTTTTCACTGCCCTTGCTAGGGAAGGTCCATTTGGGAACGCCTCTGCTCTTCGATGTAGGAGTCTATCTGGCGGTCATTGGCTTTGTGGTTCATGCGGCGAGGTGCCTCAAGGACGAGACGGATGACTTTGAAACCGTGTTGAAGGAGGATTGATGGAAGTCTTTATCGCTCTCTTCATCGGCTTTCTTTTTGCGGCGGCAACGTTCTGTTTGTTGCGAAGGAGTCTGTTCCGACTCGTGCTCGGGATCATGCTTCTTGGTCAAGGGGCAAACTTGCTCGTGTTTACTTCCGGGGGACTTACTCGGGGTGAGCCACCCGTGATCCCTGGCTCGGAGGAACTGCTTTCCTCTGCGGCCGCTGATCCTCTTCCACAGGCACTGGTGCTGACTGCAATCGTGATTGGGTTCGGAGTAATCGCCTTTACGATCGCACTCCTGCATCGAGCGGAGCGGTCGGTCGGTTCCGACGATCTGAATCAGTTCAATCAGACGGAGGGTAAGCCTTGAACGCACTGACTCTCCCGCTCGTTATACCGCTTTTCGCTGCCCTTCTCGGGCTGGCTTTTCCTCGAGGTAAAAAGGTCCAGAGTGCGATTGGTTTGATCAGTTCACTGGCATTGTTGGTAGCGAGCGGTTGGCTCTTTTCTTGTGTCACGTCCGGATCGATCTACACCTTGCCCCTTGGGTCCTGGCCCGCTCCGTTCGGGATTGTTTTGGTCCTCGATTTTACTGCGGCAATTTTTCTCCTCACCTGTTCGTTTACCGGGTTTGCGGTCACTTTGTTTGGCCTGCTTCATCGCTTGGGAGATCCTCTCGAGCGATGGTATTTTCCGCTTCAGAACCTGCTCATTCTGGGTGTGAATGGCGCTTTCCTTACTGGAGATTTGTTCAACCTATTTGTCTGGTTCGAGGTGATGTTGATCTCCTCGTTCGTTCTTATGGTGATTGGGGGCAAACGGCCACAGTTGGAAGGCGGGGTGAAGTATGTGGTGATGAATCTGGTGGCATCCGCGTTTTTTCTGGCGGGTGTTGGCTTGATTTACGGCAAGACGGGAACGTTGAATTTGGCGGATCTTGCCATGATCATTCGGGATGGCGGCAGTCCTGCTGGATTCATCAAAGGTGGAGCAGCGCTGATCTTTGCTGCTTTTGGAGTAAAGGCAGGACTCTTTCCCCTGTTCTTTTGGCTGCCCGCGTCCTACCACACACCGGCTCCAATCGTGACGGCTTTGTTTGCAGGTTTGCTGACGAAAGTCGGAATCTATTCATTCCTTCGAGTCGCAACCTTGTTTATCGGTGAGGATATCGCTTCGTGGCAGAACCTATTCCTATGGGTCGCGGCACTGACCATGATCACAGGGGTTTTGGGTGCGGCAGCGCAGTTCGAGATGCGAAAGATTCTGTCCTTTCACATCATTAGTCAGGTTGGCTATTTGTTTGCGGGACTGGCCATGTTTACTCCGTTCGGTCTTGCCGCCGGGCTGTTTTACTTCGTCCACAACAATCTTGCGAAGACGAACCTGCTCTTGGTTTCTGCTTGGATCGAGCACCGACGGGGAACAGTTGACTTGGCGAAGATAGGTGGATTTTACCGGGCATCCATTGGCTGCAGCCTGATCTTTTTGATCTCGGCTTTTGCACTTGCCGGGATCCCTCCGCTGAGCGGTTTCTGGGCGAAGTTGGGAATCGTGCGGGCTGGTTTGGATGGTGAATTCTATTGGTTGACGGTCGCGGCACTTGCGGTGGGGATGATGACTCTTTTTTCCATGACGAAGATCTGGGCTGAGGCGTTTTGGAAGAAAGACCCTGATGCAGAAAAAGAAGGAAAGGTGGAACTATCCTCGGAGAAATCTCATAGACTGTCTTTGGCTCCAATGGTCATGGTGGTCGTGGGCATTCTCTGTCTGAGCTTTTTCGGGGAGCCCGTTTTTGTTTGGTCGATGGAAGCCGCCCGTCAACTGCTCGATCCTTCTCTTTATATTGATGCCGTCCTCGGCGGCGGAGAGCCATCATGATTAGGGTGGGTAAGTTTTTTGCCTTTCTGGTTTTCTACGTCAAGGAGGTGATAGTGGCCAACCTACAGATTGCGATTGCGGTGCTTAGGCCCGTTTGTCTGAGGCGGGACCCGGCTTTCCTTGTGATCTCGATAGAGGGATTGACCGATCTTCAGCTTCTTATCGTAACCAATTTAATCACGATGACCCCTGGAACGCTCTCCTTCGACGTTTCCAAGGACCGGCGAACTGCCTTGATTCACCTCCTTTTACCCGGCGAATCCCCTGAAGAGGATCGCAGGAGCTTTGAGGAAGGATATGTGAACCGGGTGCGGGAAATTTTTTGAAAACATGATCCCTCTCACATTAGCCATTGCCATCGGAAAAGTCCTCCTCGTTGCAGCGCTTTTTGTCGGAGCATGGCGATTGTTTCGCGGTCCCACTCTGACGGATCGCGTGGTGGCAATCGATCTTATTGCGGGTATCGTTCTCTCGTTCTCTCTTCTGATTGCCTTGGAAAGTGGAAGGTCGCTCTACCTCACGGTGGCGTTTGCGATAGCCGTGGTAACCTTCATTGGAACGATCGCGATCGCACGGCATTTAGAAAGGCAGGGTCGGAAGTAATGGAAACGGTCGTCTCTCTTCTTGTCTTGATTGGCTCAGCCTTTGGACTGCTGGCCGCGATCGGGGTAGTGCGTTTCCCGGACTGCTATTGCAGACTTCATGCTGCGACGAAAGCAGGTGCCTTCGGAGGATCGCTCCTTGCGTTGGCGGTGGGCATCTTTTTCAGCACCTTCGGAGCATGGTTGGAAGCGATTTTGCTGGTCGTTTTTTTCTACACTACGATGCCAGTGTCGGCTCACCTAATCGCCCGCGCCTCTCGTCGGGCTGGGATTGAGCCGGTCAAAAATACTTCAGTAGAGGCCCTCGAAGTTTTTGAGCTTGAGAATCAGGACAAGTAGCATGGGAGACTGAGGGAGCCGTCTCAAGAAGGCGGGTCGCAGGGAAAACCGGTTTGATTGCATTCTTGCTCCGTTCCAACGGATCAGTCATTCTTCAAGGTTTTCCATGTTAGAAGAACCTCATAGAAAGTATCGCCCATTTGAGGGAATTGACTTACCGGATCGGCAATGGCCGTCCCGGCGGATAGAACGTGCACCGGTATGGTGTTCGGTCGATTTGCGTGATGGAAACCAAGCACTCGCGGTTCCAATGAGTGTTACGGAGAAACTGCGGATGTTCGAACTGCTGGTCGAGATCGGCTTCAAGGAAATCGAGGTGGGTTTCCCTTCTGCCTCTCAGGTGGAACACGATTTTCTGCGAAGGCTCATCGAGGAAGACCGTATTCCGGACGACGTCACCGTGCAGGTGCTTGTGCAGGCGCGGGAGCACCTGATCGACAAGACTTTCGAGTCACTTACGGGCGTAAAGAACGCAATTCTGCATCTCTACAATTCGATCTCTCCGGCTCAGCGCCGTATTACCTTCAACCTGTCCAAGGAGGAGGTCAAAGGGATCGCGGTTCGTGGGGCAGAAGTGGTGCGAGACTGGCTGCCTCGAATGAAGAATTCTCATATCCGCGTGGAGTATTCGCCGGAGAGCTTCTCCAGCACGGAAATGGAGTACGCTCTGGAAGTCTGCGAAGCGGTCTGCGATGTGATTGAGCCGACACCGGAGGAAAAGATCATTCTCAATCTTCCTGCTACGGTTGAGGTGGCCACGCCAAATGTTCACGCCGACCAGATCGAGTGGTTTTGTAGGGGTTTGGAAAGGCGGGATTCCGTGATCATCAGTTTGCATACCCACAACGATAGAGGGACTGGCGTCGCAGCTACTGAACTAGGTATTTTAGCTGGTGCCGATCGTGTAGAGGGGACCTTGTTCGGCAATGGTGAGCGGACGGGTAATCTCGATATCGTTACCGTTGCCCTGAATCTGTATTCTCAGGGGGTAAATCCGAATCTGAATTTCAAGGATTTGGCGAGAATTCGAGCGATCTACGAAGACAACACGCGGATGGATGTCCACGCACGTCATCCTTACGGTGGTGACCTAGTCTTTACCGCTTTTTCGGGGTCTCATCAGGATGCGATCAAGAAGGGCTTTGATCTGCGGGAAAAGGAGAAGGAGGATTTGGAAATACTCTGGGATGTTCCCTATCTGACGATCGATCCCCGTGACATAGGGCGAAACTACGAGGCAATCATCCGAATCAACAGTCAAAGTGGTAAAGGTGGCGTGGCGCACGTTCTCGCCCGCGATTTCGGGTTTAAAATTCCCAAGGCGATGCAGCCGGAACTGGGGGCGTACGTGAATGAGGTAGCGGATGAGCGGGGTGCTGAGCTGAGCGGACAAGATATTTACGATCTGTTTCGGGAGGAGTTCGTAAACGTTTCAAAGCCTTTCCAGCTGGTATCCTACGACATTCGGCGAAGTAACGATGATAAAAACCGCTATCAATTTTCTGGGGTTGTTGCAGAAAATGGGAGGAATTTTCCTCTGGAGGGGTCAGGGAATGGCCCAATCAACGCTTTTGTTCATGCCCTCGAAAACCAAGGATGGAAGAACTTCCACCTTCAGGATTACGAACAGCATGCGATCGGCCATGGTTCGGCGACCTCTTCGGCAGCGTACATTGTGATCGAGTCGGTCAATGGAGGGAGATTTTACGGCTGTGGGCTGGATACAAATATCGAGGAAGCTGGTCTTTTTGCCCTCCTCAGCGCGGTAAACCGCGCACGGAAAACGGCTTAGAAGTAATTCCTCGTTTTCGGGAAATTCTATTGCATGAAAGGACGGGTTTTGTATGGTTTTCGGTAATGAGATTACTCTCTCCGGGCGGCGGCCAAGTCACCGTTTGCCTTTTCCACAGGTCAGCAATCGAAGCAGCCGAAAACGGCTGGAAAGGGGAAGAACGCGGATGAGCGAAGACTTTTCCGAGTTCTATGAGGAAAGCGATTGGGAAGATGTTCCCGAGCCAGTTTGGAAAGAATTCGACTGGCAGCGTTACCTGAGTGAGTCCGATGGTGAGATTGAACGGTTTGTTCAGATTTATTCCGGTTTAAAGTCCTCCCATGAACGCCTTGACCAGGTGGCCCGTCACATGGGATGGGATAGTGGTGACTGGTCGATTGAAGATTCAGGTTTTGCGTCAGCCGAGCGGACCGACATCCCGGAACCCGAGCAGCGTGGTTCTATCGAATTCGATCCGTTTACTGTTCATCAACACCCGGTGTTTCTCGCTACGCGTGGGCTTTACCTGTTGATCCGGAGGGAGTGGGAGTCGCTTTTAAACACTGGTCTAGCACCTTCCGATCCTCAAGTCTCGTGGATGCTTGCCCGCTCTATTCATGAGGGAGAAATTGCCGGAGTTTTGGCCACACAGGCAGTCGAAATGGGAGATGTGGAACTGGCTGTCTGTCACTTCAAAGGGATGCTAGGAGAGCTCAACCGCTCTCTCTCTATCCTGCCGGAACCGGAAAGCGGACGCTCCCGAAAGGTGCGGTCAGCCGACCGGATTTTGAGGGGTGCGTTGTTTGATTTGCGCGAGATTGCTTTGCGGGTGATTTACGAGTGCCGCGACGAGGCACGGCGACGACCTACGGACCGGGACTGAGGTTCTACCTCTGGCGACCTTTGATTATGCGAGTGGGCATCTATCTCTACATCCTATGAAATCTGATCTTTCTCGTGCGTTTTCAAGGGCACGATCCGGCTCCGAAGAGGACTACGTGATTGTAGTTCAGCGTTTTGAAGCACTGGTGTTTGGCTTTTTTCGGGCGTCGGCTCCGTTGCAGCTCACCGAAGCTATGAACGCGACTCAAAATCTATTTTTTCGGCTTTGGGAGAGGCTGCCATCGCTTTCCAAGATTACTGACTACGAAAGGGAGTTGGTAACCGCATTGGAGCAGAGTGACCTTGCTGACGGAACTCTTTCACCGGATTCGAGAATAGCTGCCTTGGGTCAACTTTCTCCCTCTGACCGCGTGATTGCCTTGGCGGTTGAGATTGGGAATTGGACTGTGGAGGGCGCCGCAAGAGCTTTTGGCTACTCGAAGTCTGCGATGTGCCAGCGACTACTTAGGATTCGTTGTGACTTGATTGGTGTGCACTTCATCAATCTCACTGAAGATGAGAAAAGGGTCCTGCGGGATGTAAGCACCCATCTGTGTCGCGATTTATCCAAGCGACAACGCAAACGGATTGCTGAAGCTACTAGCAGATCTCCGGAGTTACGCGACTTTAAGGCCCGCTGTCTGGAGAAGCGTTGTGAAATGGTGGAGCTGTGGCTGGACTTTCGCCTAACGAGTGAAGAGCAGGCGTGGCTTTTTGGAGGGATCCTCGACCTAATTCAGGGGCAGCGTGAGAAGAGGAACGCCGAAAAATCCGTCGGATTGACGTGGTTTGGGTCTTTGAGACGAAACTCCAAAGTCGCGGTTTCCTAACTCTTTTTCCGCTGTGAAGCTTGAAACCCCTCTTCTCTGGGGCTATCAGGTCCTATGGTTTCAGTAGTTCACGAGGGAGCGGGCAAGGCGGTTGTTGTTGGAAGTGGTTTCGGGGGGTTAGCGGCCGCGATTCGGACCCAAGCGAAGGGCTACGAGGTCACACTTCTGGAAATGCGTGATAAGCCTGGTGGACGTGCCTATGTATATGAGGATCAGGGTTTTATATACGATGCAGGGCCAACCATTATCACCGTGCCTTTCATTCTCGACGATCTTGCCGAGGCTGCTGGGAAGAAGATTGCCGACTATGTAGAAATTGTTCCCTGCGATCCCTTCTACCGGATCTACTTCGACGACGGCTCGATCTTCGATTACCGTGGAGAACAGGAACGGCTGGAGTCAGAGATAGCGAAATTTAGTCCAGAAGACGTCGAAGGTTACCGGAGATTTCGGGATTACAGTGAGCGGGTCTTTGATCGTGCCTTTACGGATTTGGCAGACCACTCCTTCGACCGTTTCACGGAGATGGTAAAAGTGGCACCCGATCTCATCCGGCTCCGTGCTGAACAGTCCGTGTTTCGACGGGTTTCGTCATTCATCAAGCACCCGAAACTCCGTCAGGTATTTACATTTGAGCCTTTGCTGATTGGTGGGAATCCGCTTCGATCAAGCTCGATTTACTCGATGATCCACTACCTCGAAAAGACTTGGGGCGTGCATTTCGCGATGGGAGGCACTGGTTCTTTGGTGAATGGCCTTGTCCGAATGTTTCAGGACATCGGTGGAAAGATTGAGCTGAATGCCAAAGTCGAAGAGATCGTCGTCGATGGAGGTGCAGTGAAAGAGGTCAGAGTTTCTGATGGAAGAACGTTTCCAGCGGAAGTCGTCATCTCGAACGGCGATGTGGCGAACACCTACCGCAAGATGGTGCACCCGCGGCACCGGAAGAAGTGGACGGATCGTAAGCTTGAGAAGATGAGTTACGCGATGTCGCTCTTCGTCATCTACTTTGGGACGGACCGGACCTACGATCATCTCCCGCACCACTCGATCATTCTCGGGCCACGGTATGAAGGTCTTTTGAAAGACATTTTTGACAAGAAGATTGTTGCGGAAGACTTCTCCTTATACCTCCACGCGCCGACTCGCACTGATCCTTCTCTCGCTCCTCCCGGATCCGAGTGCTTCTATGTTCTAAGCCCTGTCCCGAATCTTAGAGGCGGGCAGGACTGGGATGAAATCAAAGAGGATTATGCAGACCGTATCCTCGCGTCTATGGAGAAGGATTATTTGGTTCCGGACCTTCGAAAACACCTCAAGTCAAAGTTGATTTTTACACCGAAGGATTTTGAAACTCAGCTGGACGCTTACACCGGATCAGCCTTTCAATTTGAACCTACGCTGACGCAAAGCGCCTGGTTCCGGCCACATAACAAAAGCGAGGACGTCAAAAACCTCTACTTTGTCGGGGCGGGGACTCACCCGGGTGCTGGTCTTCCGGGCGTTATTAGCAGTGCAAGGGTCCTCGACCATTTCATCCATCCTATCCGGTGAGTGAGCCTCGCATCCTGGTTCTCGCGGGAAGTGCGAGAAAAAACTCCCTGAATAGCGTTCTTGCCAGAGCGGTTGAGCAAATCCTCATCACGAGAGGAGTTGAAGTCACCCTTCTCGAAGCGGGTGAAGTCGACTTGCCGCTCTACCATGGAGACGAGGAAGAGGAGCAGGGCTTACCTCCCGATGCGGTTCGGATTAAGAGACTTTTCCGCGAACATAAGGGATTAGTGTTCTGTAGCCCCGAATATAACTCTTCTGTAACTCCGTTTCTGAAAAATCTAATCGATTGGGTTTCTCGACCAGAAGAGGGACAAGAGCCAATGGCCGAGTTTACAGGTAAAATCGCGGCGCTACTGGCTGCATCACCGGGACGCTTGGGCGCGATGAGGTCTTTGGTTCACCTCAGGGATATTTTGGGAAACATTGGCGTCCTTGTGATCCCCGATGAGAGAGGAATTGGCAGTGCGCACAAAGCGTTTGATGAAAATGGTCAGTGGGTTGACGAACGGGCACGAGATGGTGTGACTCGCGTGGTCGAGAGCCTTGTTGGAGTAGTCAAGAAGCTGTCCTAGAGGTAAACGTTCTAAAATCGTCACCGAGGTCGCTTCGTAGGCGACGCATCAATTCAAGGGCCGGACCTGACCGGTTCAGTATGTAGAGGTGAAATCCAGGCGCACCTTTGTTGAGAAGGTCAAGTACTTGCCCGTGAGCCCAGGAGATACCTACTTCAGCCTCTGCCTTTTCGTCTCCGGCAACGTTTTCGAGGGAAGCGGCCAGTTGGGAAGGAATGGACGACCCACAAAGATCACAAAAACGGGACACTTGTTTCCACGACACTGCCGGTAAGATACCCGGGAGAATCGGAACGTCGATTGAGCGATCTCCACAAGACTGGGCGAACCGAAAGTATTCCTCATTGTCGAAGAACAATTGTGTGGTGATGAAATCCGCACCAGCACGGACTTTGAAGGCGAGGTGATCGAGATCATCCTTCGGTGAACTTGCCTCAGGATGGGTCTCCGGGTAGCCGGCGACTCCAAGAGCGAAAGACGAATGTTCGGAGCGGATGAATCGGACCAGATCAGAAGCGTGGCGGAGGCCATCCGGATGAGGATTGAAGCTAGATTCCCCTTTTGGGGGATCTCCCCGTAGGGCCATGATTCCCTTGAATCCTGCGTCTTTGAAAGAACCGAGAATCTGGCGAAGGTCGTTTTTTGAGTGCCCGACGCAGGTGAGATGAGGCAAGACTGTGTAGCCAAACTCCTGAACGAGTTGCAGCCCGTATCCAAGAGAACGCTCCCGGCTCGTGCCCCCGGCGCCATAGGTCATCGAAACGAAGTCCGGTGCATAGTCCTGCAGTGCCTCGGCGGTTTGTAGAAACTGCTTTTCGGTGGCGTCATTCTTAGGAGGAAAAAACTCGATGGAGCACACAGGACGCTTTTGCAGCCAGACATCGCGGAAGAAACTCATACGTATCAACAAATCAGGATATATTGATGAGTCAATAAGGTCTTTTTGGGAGTTCTTTAGGACCCTTGTGTTAGTCCTCTCTAATAATTAACCAGGTTAAAAATAATTGACAGGGTATCATGGTCTTCGGAACGGAATCTCCGCTTGCCTTTGTTTAGGCAGTTTCGGAGGCTATGAGGGGTTATGGCAGGAGTAGGAAAGTTATTAAAACAGGCCGCCAAGATGCAGAAGCAGATGGAGGCAATGCAGGAGGAACTAGCGGAGAAGACCATCGAAGTGTCGAGTGGTGGTGGTGCGGTGACAGTCAAAATCAGTGGTCAGGGCACGATCCAAGACGTCAATTTCGACCCCGAGTTTCTAAAGGAAGACTTGGACTTCGTTCGCGAGACTTTGTTGGAAGCTCTTCAGGAGGCCCAGGAAAAAGCGAAGTCAGAGGGGGACGAGGCAATGTCAGCCATTTCCGGAGGTATGAATCTACCCGGACTGATGTAATACCATATTTAAGAAGGATTGACAGTTGTGGTGCAGTTCGGAATCGAAGCAGCGCAAGGCGCAGGGATCGGATGCGTATCGAGATACGCGTCGATCCCTGCAACGCCGCGACCTTCGATTCCGGGCGCATCCTTACGGACGGGCGGGGGATGAGCCTGAGCAGTCCCGCGGATGCGGGACCCGATTGGCACGGGTCGCAGACCCGCCTCCAATCGGGCCGCCTTGCTCAGACTCATCCCCCATCCCGCCATAACTATCAATCCTTCTTAAATTTGG